>NZ_JCAQAV010000037.1:0-57368 GCF_059617925.1 Janthinobacterium sp. JF4
CCCGAAGGCACATGGACCTGAACCATGCGCGTCTACCAATTCCGCCACGTGGGCACTGATGCTGCTGTGACTTACAACATTTTACTGCTCGAGTACTTGTCGCAAAATAACTTCACAACAATTCTGCTATTATAGCGGTTTGAAGAGTTTTGCGCCAGATGAGCTTTCGCTCCATACTGCACATCAACCCTGTACCGCTTTCCTGCAACCGCATTCCCGTGAAGGTTTGTCGCTGCAAGAGACCAAGATTATAGAGCAATATTTGCCGAAGTCAAATGCATTGCGCAGCTTTTCCCCTTTTTTTCATCGGCGGGGCACTTGTTCGGTTTCCGCTACGCTGTCCGTTAGGCAAACCAAGGCGTCCTCCGGTACACTATCGAACATCACCGTGTCAATATTGACGGTGATGTCATCGGTCTTTGTTCTCCGTTTGATCACTGTCAATAACAACTATAGAAATACTTTTGAGCCAAAATACCCACACCATCCCCAGCCGGGAGGACATTCTCGGCATATTCCGCAGCGTCAACGCGCCTCTCGACCCGCAGTCTCTCGGGAAAACGCTGCAAGTGCATGCCGATTCCATGGATGTCCTGGTCCGTCGCCTGAAGGCGATGGAGCGCGACGGCCAGCTCAAGTCTGATGCCAGCGGTGTTTTCAGCCTGGCCGACCAGAGCGCGCTTGTCGCCGGTCGCGTCACCAGTCACCGCGATGGCTTCGGCTTTGTCATTCCCGACGACGCCAGCGCCGACCTGTTCCTGCCTGAGAAAGAAATGCAGAAAGTACTGCATGGCGACAAGGTCATGGCCCGCATCGTCGGCACGGACCGCCGCGGCCGTCCGGAAGGCACGATCGTCGAAGTCACCTACCGCGCCAATACCCACGTCATCGGCCGCCTGATCCAGGAAAACGGTACCTGGGTCGTGGCGCCGGAAGACCAGCGCATCGGCCAGGACATTGTAGTCACCGGTTCGGTGGGCAAGGCGAAGGCCGGCCAGATCGTCAGCGTCGAGCTGACCGAGCAACCGATGCGCTTCAAGCAGCCGGTCGGCAAGATCGTCGAAGTGCTCGGTGCGCTCGATGATCCCGGCATGGAAATCGAAATTGCCGTGCGCAAATTCAACGTGCCGCATATCTTCTCCGCCGCCGCCCTCAAGCAAGCTGAGAAACTGCCGTTCGAAGTGCGCGCCGCCGACCTGAAAGACCGCGTCGACTTGCGCGACGTGCCATTGGTGACCATCGATGGCGAAGACGCGCGCGACTTCGACGATGCCGTGTATTGCGAACCCGTCAAGATCGGCCGCGCCAACTGCTTCCGCCTGATCGTGGCGATTGCCGACGTCAGCCATTACGTGAAGCCGAACGACGCGCTCGATGCCGATGCGCTCGAACGCAGCACGTCCGTCTACTTCCCGCGCCGTGTGATCCCGATGCTGCCGGAAAAACTGTCGAATGGCCTGTGCTCGCTGAACCCTGCCGTCGACCGTTTGACCCTCGTCTGCGACGCCGTCGTCAGCGACAAGGGCGAGCTGAAGGCGTACCAGTTCTACCCGGCCGTGATCCATTCGGCCGCGCGCCTGACCTATGACGAAGTCGCTGCCGTGCTGGGCAACACCCAGGGACCCGAAGCGGCACGCCGCGCGGACATCCTGCCGCATTTGCAGAATCTGGACGCCGTCTACCGCGCCTTGCTGAAAGCGCGCACGGAGCGTGGCGCCATCGATTTCGAGACGACGGAAACGTACATCGTCTGCAATAGCGCCGGCAAGATCGAAAAGATCATCCCCCGCACGCGCAACGAAGCGCACAAGATCATCGAAGAGTGCATGCTGGCGGCCAACGTATGCGCGGCCGATTTGCTGCTGCGTAACAAGCATCCAGGCACCTACCGCATCCACGCCAGCCCGACCAAGGAAAAGCTCACGCAAGTGCGCACCTTCCTCAAGCAGGTCGGCCTGAACCTGACGGGTGGCGACACGCCATCGGCCTCGGATTACCAGGCCCTGATGCAGCAGATCAAGGCGCGTCCCGACGCGGCCCTGCTGCAAACGATGCTGCTGCGCTCGATGCAGCAAGCCGTCTACAGCCCGGACAATATCGGCCACTTCGGCCTGGCCTACGAGGCGTATGCCCACTTTACCAGCCCGATCCGCCGCTACCCCGACCTGCTGACGCACCGCGCCATCAAGGCTATTCTGCAAGGCAAGAAATACGAGCCGAAGCTGTCCGAGAAGACCGTGCTGAACACGAACGTGTCGAACGCCACGCGCAAGCAGCAGGCCAAGGACAAGGCCGACGGCAAGCCGAAGAAGACGGACCTGACCATCTGGGACGCGCTGGGCGTGCATTGCTCGGCCAACGAGCGCCGTGCCGACGAAGCGTCGCGCGACGTGGAAGCGTGGCTGAAGTGCTACTTCATGCAAGACAAACTGGGCGAAGAGTTCACCGGCACCATCACCGGCGTGACCACCTTCGGCGTGTTCGTG
The DNA here is from genome assembly GCF_059617925.1 of Janthinobacterium sp. JF4. Taxonomy (NCBI): domain Bacteria; kingdom Pseudomonadati; phylum Pseudomonadota; class Betaproteobacteria; order Burkholderiales; family Oxalobacteraceae; genus Janthinobacterium; species Janthinobacterium sp. JF4. The sequence continues at coordinate 2,487 of NZ_JCAQAV010000037.1, forward strand.
CAACTCGACACCCTGTTTGTCGAGGGCCTGGTGCACGTCACCGAGCTGGGCACCGATTACTTCCAGTACGACGATGCGCGCCATGAATTGCGCGGCGAACGCACGGGAAAACGTTATCAATTGACGGACCGTCTGACGGTGCAAGTGGCGCGTGTCGACCTGGAAACGCGCAAGATCGACCTGCGTCTGGTGACCGATGCGGAGCTGGCGGGCGAAGAAGCGCCGGCCAAGCCGCACGGCGGCGGCAAGCGCAAGGGCGACAAGAAATCGATGGTCAAGCCCGGTCCTGCGACCGAGCAGCGCCACGAGATCAAAGCCAGCGTCACAACCGGCAAGGCTGGCAATGGTTCCGGCGGCCGTTCCAATGGCACCAAGGCGCAAGCCAAGCCTGCAGCCAAGGCAGCCCCGAAGGAAGCCCCCAAGGCCGCCGCGCCAAAGCGCAGCAATAAACCAGCCGCGGCACCCGCCGCGGCGGCACCACGTGCAGCAAAAACTGTATCAAAATCAAGCAAGAACAAGCGATAAAAGAAACGATAACAAATGAAGAATAAAATGATTTTCGGCTTCCACGCCGTCACCTCGCGCCTGCGTCATGAAGCGTCGTCCGTGGAAGAAATTTTCGTCGATGCCAGCCGCGTCGACGGCCGCATGAAAGACATGATTGCCGCCGCCAAGGCTGCCAACGTGCGCGTCATGCCTGTCGACTCGTCGCGTCTGGACAAGATCGTCGGCACGCGCCGCCATCAGGGCGTGATCGCGTTTGCCTCGCAGCTGTCGCTGGCACGCAATCTCGATGAGCTGCTGGACGCCATCGATGGCCCGCCGCTGCTGTTGATTCTCGACGGCATCACCGACCCGCACAACCTGGGCGCCTGTCTGCGCGTGGCCGACGGCGTCGGCGCACATGCCGTCATCGTGCCGAAGGACCGCGCCGTGGGCTTGAATGCCACGGCCGCCAAGGTCGCCAGCGGTGCCGCCGAAACCGTCCCGTACATCACCGTGACGAATCTGGCGCGCACCATGCGTGAACTGAAAGAACGCGGCATCTGGCTGATCGGCACCACCGACGACGGCGAAAAAGGCTTGTATGAAGCCGATTTCACGGGCCCGACGGCCCTGGTCATGGGTTCCGAAGGCGAAGGCATGCGCCGCTTGACGCGCGACACCTGCGACATCCTCGTCAGCATCCCGATGTTCGGCTCCGTCGAGAGCTTGAACGTGTCGGTCGCTTCCGGTGTCTGTCTGTACGAAGCCCGCCGCCAGCGCATCGCTTTAGAAGCTTAAGTTAGCGTTATTTGGGGCCAGACCCGCCGGGTCTGACCCCAGCTTGCCGTTGAGCAGCTTCTCAACGGCAGCCCCCTCCAGCAGTCCCCCTCCGAATACGCTACCATTTGCGTTCCACCTTATTCATTTTCATTATGTTCCACCACCTGCGCGAAGACATCAACAGCATCATCGAACGTGACCCGGCCGCCCGCAATGGCTGGGAGGTGCTGACCTGTTATCCTGGCTTGCACGCCATTGTCATGCACGGCTGGGCGCACTGGTGCTGGACGCGGCGCATGAAGTGGGTAGGGCGCTTCATTTCGTATATCGCCCGCATCATCACGGGCATCGAGATCCATCCTGGCGCGCTCATCGGCCGGCGCGTCTTCATCGACCATGGCTTCGGCGTGGTGATCGGCGAGACGGCCGTCGTCGGCGACGATTGCACCATCTACCAGGGCGTGACTCTGGGCGGCACCTCGCTGCACAGCGGCAGCAAACGCCATCCGACGCTGGAGCGTGGCGTCATCGTCGGCGCCGGCGCCCAGGTGCTGGGCAGTTTCACGGTGGGCGAGTACGCCAAGGTGGGCTCGAACGCCGTGCTGCTCAAACCCGTGCCGGCCGGCGCCACGGCCGTCGGCAATCCGGCCCACGTCGTGCAGAAAGACGTCAATGCGCTGCGCGAAGGCAGCACGGCGCACCTGTTCGCCGCGTATGGCGTCACGCCCAACGGCGACGATCCGCTCTCCAAGGCTCTGCAAGGCCTGATCACGCATGCCGTGGCGCAGGAACAGCGCATCGAAACCATCCTCGCTACCCTGAAGGCGGCGGGCATCTGCTGCCAGGGCGTGCCCGAGTGTGATAAATTCGATTCCGAGCAAATGAACAAGCTGGTTGATTAAGGATACAGGCATGACTACAGATGCAAACGCAGCAGAAAAAAGCAGTGACAATCCGAATCTGCTCGACCCGTTCGAGATCCGCGTGCTGGCCGTGCTGGCCGAAAAGGAAGCGCTGACGCCGGACAGCTACCCGCTTTCCCTGAATGCCCTGACGAACGGCTGCAATCAATTGTCCAGCCGCGACCCCGTCATGGCCCTGTCCGAGGAAACCGTCTACGACGTGCTGCAGCGTTTGATGCAGCGCAAGTTCGTCAACGGCATCACGCAGGCGGGCGCCAGGGTCGCCAAGTATGAACACCGCATGCGCATCAAGTGGTCGCTGGAGCAAGATAAGCTGGCCATCCTGGCGATCTTGATGCTGCGCGGCTTGCAGACGGCCGGCGAAATCCGCAGCCGCAGCGGCCGCGTGCATGAATTCAGGTCGGTGGCGGAAGTGGAATCCGGCCTGCAGTTCCTGATCGACAAATACCCGCCGCTGGTGGCCAAGCTGGCAGTCGCCCCCGGCGCCAAGGAGCCGCGCTATGGCCACTTGCTGGGCGGCGAGGCAGCGCTGGCGCAGATCGAGACGGCAGCCGGTTTCGCCGGCGCCGTCAGCGCGCCGCAGCAGGGCAGCAGGGTGGCCCAGCTGGAACAGGAAGTGCTGCAATTGCGCAGCGACTTCGATGGCCTGGCGGCGCAGTTCGAGGCGTTCCGCAAGCAGTTCGAATGATGGTGCAGCCCGGATGACGCGGCGTGCCGCCGCGCATCCGAGCTGCGGAACATCATTCTGCATCGGCCGCTCCCTGTCAGTCCGGCCCCGTTTCCGGTATCATTCGGCATGAATACTATTTCCTTCCAACCGTTTGTTATTGGTGTCGCTGGCGGAAGCGGCAGTGGCAAGTCAACCGTATCCCAACAAGTGCTGGCGTCCTTTGGCGCCGACATGGTCTCGGTCGTGATGCAGGACGACTACTACTGCGACCAAACCCATCTCTCCCCTGAAGTCCGGCGCCAGCAGAATTACGACCATCCGCAGGCGTTCGAATGGCCATTGCTGGTGCAGCATATCCAGGCCTTGCGCAATGGCGAGGCGATCGAGATGCCCGAGTACGATTTCACGCTGCACAATCGTTCCAGCAGGACCATTCCCGTCAAGCCGGCGCCGGTGATCGTCATCGAAGGCTTGTTTGCCCTGTATGACGAAAACTTGCGCGACATGATGTCGCTGAAGATCTTTGTCGACACCGCCTCCGACGTGCGCTTCATCCGCCGCATGCAGCGCGATATCACGGAACGTGGCCGCTCGGTGGAAAGCGTCATCGAGCAGTATCTGGAAACGGTGCGCCCGATGCACAAGCAATTCATCGAACCGACCAAGCGCAATGCCGACGTCATTTTGCCGCACGGCGCCAACGGCCCCGCGGTCGACATGATCACGGCCAAGGTGGCCAGCGTCATCGGCCAGTTGAAATAGCCCGCGACATTACCGCTCCCCCATCGACTCTGAAATCGTCTTGGTGATCGGTTTCGTCAGGTAGCGCAAGACCGTCTTGCGGCCCGTGTTGATTTCCACGGTGGCCGTCATGCCGGGCTGGATCAAAATCGGCTCGCCATTCTTGCCCATCAGCTTGCGCCCGCTGGTCTTGATCTGCACGCGGTAGTACGGCTGCTCGTTGCCCTTGTTGTCTTCACTTAAGGTGTCCGCGCTGATGTAGCTGACGGTGCCGCGCAGGCGCCCGTAGATGCCGTAGTCGTAGGCGTCCAGTTTCACGGCCGTGGGCAGGCCGGGCTTGATGAAGGCGATGTCGGCCGGTTTGACCTTCGCCTCGATGATCAGGTCATCGTCCGTCGGCACGAGCTGCAGGATTTCCTCGCCCGGCCTGGCCACGCCGCCCAGAGTGGTGAGGCGCACGTTGCGCACGATGCCGTCGGTGGGCGCGTAGATATCCGTCGAGCCCAGCTGCTCCTTGCGCTGCGTCACCGTCTGCAGCACGCCGGCCAGGTCTTCCTGGGCCTTCACCAGGTCCGTCTGGCTGTCTTGCAGGTATTTGTTGCGCCGGTTGGTGATCTGCGCCTGGATGTCGACCACTTGCCGCCGCAGTTTCAGCACTTCGGCGCGGCTGACGTCTCCCGTTTCCAGCAGCGGCAAGTTCATTTCCAGCTCTTCCTTGATCAGCTTCATGGCGCTGTCCAGCGAGCTCACTTCCGCCTGCACGGCGCCCTGGCGCTTGCTGAACAGGGCCAGCTGGTTGGCGCGAAACTCGGGGAATGCCTGCAGCTCGGGCGGGAACTTCGGCGCGCCGCCAAACACCTCGGCTTGCAGGCGCGCCACTGCCGCCTTCAGCCCGGCCGCCTTGGCCGTGCTTTCCAGATAGCTCGTTTCGGCCCGCGTGCGGTCGAAGCGCGCCAGCAATGCTCCCTTTTTCACGACGCTGCCTTCATGCACGCGCAACTCGGCCAGCACGCCGCCATCGGCCACCTGGATGATCTGGTTGCGCGAACTGGCGATCACCTGGCCGTTGGCGCGCGTGACCTGGTCCAGCTGCGCCCACGACGCCCAGGCGATGACGCAAGCCAGCGCTAGCGCGCAGCTCCAGATCAGCACCCGGCCCCGTTTCGCTTCCTCTTTGGCTTCGGCCTTGGCCAGTCTCATGCGACGGCTCCTCGCGCCACCGGCGCAGTGGCGGGACTGGGCACGCCCTGCGGCTTGCCCGACAGCTTGGCCAGGACAAGGTCGCGCGGGCCGTCGAGCAGCACCCGTCCCGCCTGCAGCACCACCAGGCGGTCGAGCAGGGGCAGCAGGGCGTTCTTGTGCGTGGTGGCGACCATGGTCACGCCTTCGGCCGCCAGTTCGCCCAACAGCCCCACGATGCGCGCTTCCGTCTTCGCATCCATGGCGCCCGTCGGTTCATCGAGCAGCCAGATGCGCGGCTTGGCCAGCAGCAGGCGCGTGACGGCGATCAACTGGCGCTGGCCACCCGACACGCCGCGCCCGCCTTCGGTCATACCGAGCGCCAGGCCCCGCGGCTGGCCCAGTATCAGCTCGATCAAGCCCGTGCGTTTGGCCGCCGCCAGGATCGCTTCCTCGCCCGGGTCGGCCAGTCCCAATAGCAGGTTGTCGCGCAGGGTGCCGCTGAACAGCCGCGTTTCCTGCGGCAGGTAGCCGACCATTTCGCGCACCACGGCCGGCGCCAGCAGGGCCATGTCGACGTCGCCCAGGTAAGCCTTGCCTTCGGCCGGCTGGTACAGGCCCGAGGCCAGTTTCAGCAGGGTGCTCTTGCCCGAGCCGATGGCGCCCACCAGGCCCACCCGCTCGCCGGGATGGATGGCGAGGTTTTCCACTTCCAGCGCCACCTTTTGCGCGCCGCCATACGTAAAGCGGATGCGTTCGAAGCGCAAGCCCGTATCCAGGCTGCGCGGCGTCAGCGCGAATTGCGCGTTGTCCGCTTCGTTGGGCAGGCTGATGACCTGTTCCAGGCCGTCGATCGAGGCGCGCGCATGCGCCCACTGCACCATCACGGCGGGCAGCTGCACGATGGGCATCAGCGCGCGGTTACTGATGATGGTGCAGGCCATCAGGGCGCCCATGGTCATCTGGTTTTCCGCCACGAACCAGGCACCCATGGAGATCAGCGCCACGTTGGTCAGCTGCTGGAAGGCGGCCGTGATGTTGTGCGACAGGGCCGCATAGTCGCGGATATTCTGTTCCGCGTGGCTGCTCTCTGCCACCAGTTCGGCCCAGCGCGCCTGCATCATCCATTCGGCGCTGCTGCCCTTGAGCGTTTCCACGCCATCGACGGCTTCCACCAGCAAGCCGGCCTTGCGGTTGCTGGCGTCGAGGTTCTTGCGCGTGTGATTCTCGATGGCGCGCTGGAACATCAGGCCGCACACGAGGGCCAGCGGCAGGGCCACCAGCGGCACCACCACCAGCGGCCCGCCGATGATGGCGATCATGGCGAGAAAAATCACGGCGAAGGGCACGTCCGTCAGCACGAACAGCGATGTCGACGTCAGCACGCCGCGCACCATTTCGAAGCCTTTCACCTGCGCCGCCAGCGTGCCGACGGAAGCGGGGCGCGCCTCCATGCGGATGCCCAGCATGCGCTGGAAAAACCACTCGGACAGTTCATGGTCGACGTCATTGCAAGAGTGGTCGACGATGCGGCTGCGCACCTGCTTGAGGATGAATTCCAGGCCGATCGACAGGGTCACGCCCATCACCAGCACCCACAGGGTGCTGAAGCTCTGGTTCGGGATCACGCGGTCGTACACCTGCATGGAAAACAGCGAGGTGGCCATCGTCAGCAGGGTCACCAGCGCGGTGGCCAGCACGGCGTCGACAAACACGCTTTTCTTCAGCCACAGGGCGTTGCGCACGAGGCCCATGGCGCCGGGGCGGGCGCCGCTTTTTTCGCTGCGGCGCGGCAAGCCGACGCAAGCCAGGCCTGCCAGTGTCGCCAGCTGCAAGGCGCGCCCGTCGACGCCTTCGCCGCGCCAGGCGCCGTCGGCGCCGCGCGACTGCAGCAAGCCCCAGCCCGTGCTGGCGCTGTAGACGGCGAACGGCAGCGCGCCCGGCGTCGGCTCGTGCAGCGGACGGGCCGCGCCTTCCAGCCCGGCCGCCTGCCAGAGGGTGGTCAGGAGCATGGCGGGCGCGCCGCTGTCGTCGGCGTCATCGATCTGGCGCTGCAAATTGGCCAGGCGCGCGGCCGGCACGTGCTGGCCCGTCAGGCGGGCGGCCCGCTCGATGAGTGTCGGCAAGCCATGTTTGATGGAGGTATCCACGCTGTCTCCTGTCTGCATCATGTCGGTGTCAATGCGCGTGTGCCCTGGCCGCCGGTGCCGTGCGCCCGGCCAGGGTGCCCGTTTGCGCTGCCAGGCGCAGGCTGGCGGCAATCGCTTGCGCGCGCGTGTCTTCCAGCGAAAACTGCGCCTGGGTCGCTTCGCGCACGGCGTTGAGCACGTCGTTCCAGCTCTTGCGGCCGATCACGTACTGGCGCGCATATGATTCGAATACCTGCGTCGAGGTGGTGCTGGCCTCGCCCGCGTTGTCCAGGCGCTGGCGGCTCGCTTCGGCCTCGTTCCAGTCCAGCGTGAAACGCTCGCGCACCTCGCGTTCGGCCACGTCGTGCGCGGCGCGCGCGCCTTCGCGCCGGGCCACGGCGGCATCCACGCCAGCCTTGGCCGACAGGCCGGCGCCCGGCTGCGCCTGCAGCACCAGCATGGCGCGCGCGCGGTTGTCGGCATTGATGCCGCCCGTGGGCTTTTCCATGCGCAGCACCACCTTCGGCATGTAGGCCGAGCGCTGCAGGGTGATCTCGGAATCGGCTGCCTGCGCCTCGAAAGCGAGGCGCTGCAGGGTGGGGGAATAGCCGATGGCCTGGCGCATGACCCGTTCCAGGCTGGTGTCGGGCAAAGGTTCTCCCACGCCGACGCCCGTGGCGCTGACCAGGCGTACGGGTTTGCCGGCCAGCTGCGACAGCTGCGCCAGCGCGTTTTCCAGCGCCTGGCGAGCATTCGATACGTCGTTGGCCGCCTGGTAGGCGCGCGATTCGGCCAGGCGCTGGTCCGTTTGCGAGCTGACCGACTGCGCGACGCGGCGCTTGATCATGTCGAGCAGGCGCTGGTGCTCGGCCAGGCCCGCCTGCGCCGAGCGCACGCGCGCCGTCTGGCGCAGCGCTTCCGTGTAGGCGGCGATCACGCGCAGGGACAGGGCCAGGCGTTCTTCCTCGATGGCGGCGCCGGCCGCATCGACCCGGCTGCCGGCCGCATCGATGCCGGCGTCGATGCGCCCGCCGCTCCACAGCGGCTGCTCGACGCGCACCACGCCGCCCGTTTCCTGCGAACCGGTGGGCACTTCTGCCGACAGGCTGGGAAAGCGCTGCCACTGCGCGCCATCGAGCTCGGCGCGCGCGGCCGCCTGCGCCGAGCGCTTGCCCTGCACGGCGGGATGGCTTTGCAGCGCCTGCTGCAGGACCTGGTCGAAGCTCCAGGCGGTGGCGCCCTGGGCGCCGGCGAAAGAGGATGCCGATGCCATGGCCACGGCCGCCAGCAAGGCCGCGATGCGTGGCAGTGAGGACCATGCTGGGAAACCGCGTAATCTCATCCCGTATTTTTCCGGCACCAGGCCTGACGCATTTCAAGGTGTGGCGGGAGCGCGCTGTTTTGCGCTCCCGCCGCCGTGCCAGGCGCGGCGCCTGGCGTGGGTGCCCCGCCTCAGACGACGAAGTTGGCCGCCGTCAGTTGCGTGATGTTCACCCCGCTCAGCAGCACCAGCGCCGTGTCGATGGCGTTGGCGTTGCTCAGGTCACTCGAGTGATACACCGTCACGGCACCGCTGTTTTGCACATCGGCGATGACGATGTAGCCCTGGCCCGACAAGACGCTGCTGTCGGCCGCGATGGCGCCGGCCGCCGCGCCGATCGACACGGACGTGCCGTCGAAGATGAACAGGTTGTCGTTGTTAAAGTCCGTGCTCAGATTGACGCCCACGGCCACCGCTGCCGTCAGGTCGGCGATGGCCGACATGTCGATCACGTCGCCGCCGGCGGCCGGCAGGCCGGTGCTGAAGTCGGCCACCGTCAGCGGGTTGTGCAGGGCATTCTGGCTCAGCACGAACAGCTGGCTCGCGTCCGTCAGGTCGGCCAGGGCCTGGGCCGCCGCCGCTGCGGCGGCATCGGCATTTGCCGCCACCGTCAGCGAGTCCGCGTCCGTCAGGTCCGCCTGCGCCTGCGCCTGCAGGGCGGCGGCCGCTGCCGCATCGGCGGCCAGGTGCAGGGCGTCGGCATCGGTCTGGGCGGCCGTTTGCGCCGCTGCCAGCGCCGCTGCCGCCGCCGCATCGGCAGCCTGGGTGAGGGCTGCGGCATCGGTCTGGTCGGCCAGGGCTTGCGCGGCGGCGGCGTTGGCGGCGTCCGCATTCGCCACGACGGCCAAGGCACTGGCGTCGGTCTGCGCGGGGAGGGCATTGGCTTGCGCCAGGGCTGCGTCGGCAGCCTGCGCGTCGGCATTGGCCTGGGCCGCCGCCGCGTCGTCCGCCTGCGCTGCGTTGGCATTGGCATGCGCTTGCGCCGCTGCTGCCGCCGCGCCGGCGGCGGCGGCATCGTCGGCCTGCGCCGCTTGCAGGGCCAGCAGGGAAGCGGCGGCCTGCGCCTGCGCCAGCGGCGCGGCCGCATCGGCGGCATGGGCTGCCAGCGCCGCCGCCGCCGCGTTGCTGGCGTTGACCGTGGCCGCCGCTGCCGCCGCATCGTCGGCCTGTGCCGCCTGGGTCAGCGCCAGCGAGGCGGCGGCCTGGGCGGCAGCTGCCGCGGCGGCGTCATCGTCGTTCTGCGCTGCCGTGGCTGCCGCCAGTGCGCTGGCCGCCGTTGCCGCCGTACTGACGGCGAGGGCGTCGGCGGCGATGGCGGCCGTGTGCGCGGCGGTGGCGGCGGCGGCATTCGCCGCTGCCTGATTGGCGGCCGTGTCATCGGCCTGCGCCGCCTGGGCGGCCAGCAGCGACGCTGCCGCTGCGGCGGCGCTGGCGCCGGCGGCGGCATCGGCGGCGGCAGCGGCCGTGGCAGCCGTTTGCGCCAGCGCGGCGGTGGCGGCGGCGTCTGCTGCGGCCTGGTCGTCGGCGACAGCGGCGTTGTGGGCCGCCTGGGCGTTGGCGGCATTGGCCGCTGCCAGCGCGGCTGCCGCGTCATCGGCCTGCGCCGCTTGCGTGGCAGCCAGGGTAATGGCGGCCGCGACGGCCGCTGCCGCTGCCGCCACGTCGGCGTCATGCGCGTTTTGCGCCGCCAGCTGGGCGGCCGCAGCCGCTGCGGCGGTGGCGGCGACGTCGGCGTCGGCGGCCAGGGCCGCATTGAGCGCCAGTTGCGCATTGGCGGCGGCCGTGGCTGCCGCCGCGGCGGTGGCGTCGTCCGCCTGGGCATTGAGGGTGGCGGCCAGGGAACTGGCCGCTTGCGCCGCCGCCGCTGCTGCTGCAGCATCGGCGTTTTGCGCGGCGACGGCCGCCGCATGCGCGGCCGCCGCATTGTTGGCGGCGGTGACGGCCGCCGCATCGTCGGCCTGGGCCGCCGCCAGCGCCGCATGGGCGGCCGCCGCATTGGCATTGGCCTGGGCCGCGTCATCGGCCGCAGTCTGGGCGGCGAGGAGCAGGTTCAGTTTCAGCGTCTTGTCATTGTCGGCATCCAGGGCGTTGGTATCGGCCGTCACGGCGGCGTTCAGGTTGGCGATGGCCGCGTTGAGCGCCGCATGCGCGTCGAGCGCTGCCGTGTCGGCCAGTTGCGCCGCCATGGTGGCGGCCGCCGACAGGGCGGCCGTGTGCGCGGCATTGGCGGCGGCATCGTCGGCGGCCAGCGCCGCGCTGGCTGCTGCCAGCGCGTTGTTGGCTGTCGTGGCGAGCAAGGCCAGGGCGCTGTCGGCCAGCAGCGCGGCATCGGCGATGAGCTGGGCCGCTGCCGCCGCTGCCGCCGTGCTTGCCGCCGTGGCGTCGTCGGCATCGGCGGCATTCGTGGCGGCGAGCGAGGCGCTGGCCGCCACTATCGCCGCGTTGAGGGTGGTGGTGGCGGTATTCAGGGCTGTCTGGGCGTTGCTCGCCGCCGTCGCCGCAGCGCCAGCGGCATTGTCGTCTGCCAGCGCCTGGTTCAGCGCGGCCAGTGCGTTCGCTGCCGTTGCCGCAGTCGTGCCGACGGCGAGATCGGCAGCCTGCGCGGCCTGCGTGGCTGCCAGCGAGATGGATGCCGCGAGGGCGGCGGCGGCAGCGGCGATATCGTCCGCTTGCGCATGCTGCGTGGCGGCGGCCGAGATGGCTGCCACGGCGGCGGCAGCGGCGGCTGCCGTGTCGGCGGCGGTGGCGGCCACGGCGGCTGCCGTGGCATTGGTCGAGTTCAGCACGGCGGCGGCGGCAGCCGCATCGTCGGCCAGGGCCGCATTCAGGGAGGTCAGCGCGTTGGCGGCGATGGTGGCGGTGCTGGCGGCGGCATTGTCGGCCAGTTGCGCCGCTTGCGCGGCCGCTTGAGACGCATTGGCGATGGTGGCGGCCGTGGCGGCCGCCAGATCATCGGCGACGGCGGCGGCGGTGGCCGCGCTGGCCGTCACGGCGGCGGCGGCCGTGGCGGCCGCATTCGCGTCCGCCTGCAAGGCCGCATTCAGGGCGGCCAGGGCATTGGCCGCCGTCGCTGCCGTTGCGGCGGCGGCGCTATCGGCCGCCTGCGCCGCCTGGGCCGCGGCCAGCGAGGTGGCAGCCACGCCGGCGGCGGTGGCCGCGAGCGTGTCGTCCAGCGCCGCCGCCGTCGCTGCGGCCTGGGAAGTCAGGGCCAGGGTGGCGGCGGCGGTGGCGGCATTGTCGGCCGCCACCGCATTGTTCAGGGCGGTCAGGGATGCGGCGGCGGCCGCCGCTGTCGAAGCGGCCGCCGCGTCATCGGCCTGCGCCGATTGCGCGGCGGCAAGCGACAAGGAGGCCGTGGTGGCGGCGAGGGTGGAGGCCAGTGCCGCCACCAGATCGAACGGATGGGCGGCCGAATAGGCGGCCAGGGCCGCGGCATTCGCCGCATCGTTGTTGGCGACGGTGGTCAGGGCGGCCGCATCCGTCAAGGCGGCCTTGGTGGCTGCCACGGTGGCGGCCGTGACGTCGAGCGTGTGGGCAGTACCCAGCAGGACGGCGTCGGTGAGGCCGGCGACGGTGGCCGCCGCCGTGGCGGCGGTGGCATTGACGGTCGCCACCAGGCCCAGGGCGACGGCATCCGTCAGGTTGGCCGTCGTTTGTGCGGCGGTGGCGGCGGCCGCATCGACGGTGGCCGTCAAGCCCAGGGCCACGGCGTCGGTCAGGGCGGCCGTGGCCGCTGCCGTGTTGGCGGCGGCCGTGGCGGCGGTCGAGACGGTGCCCAGGGCGACGGCATCGGTCAGGCTGGCAACAGCGGCAGCGGCGCTGGCGGCCGTGTTGGCGACCGTCGAGACGAGGCCCAGTGCCACGGCGTCCGTCAGGTTGGCCGTCGTTTGCAGGGCGGTAGCGGCAGCCGCGTCGGCCGTGGCGACCAGGCCCAATGCCGTGGCATCTGTCAGCGCGGCGGTGGCGGCAGCCGTATTGGCGGCCGTGGTGGCCGCTGTCGAGAGCGTGCCCAGGGCCACCGCATCGGTCAGGTTGGCCACATTCGTCGCCGTATTGGCGGCGGCAGCGGCGGCCGTGGCGAGCAGGCCCAGGGCGGCTGCATCGGTCAGGTTGGCCGTTGCCTGCAAGGCGCTGGCGGCGGTCGCGTCGGCCGTGGAAAGGAGTCCCAGCGCCGTGGCATCCGTCAGCGCGGCCAGGTTGGCGGCGGAGGTGGCGACCAGCGCATCGGCGTTCGAGATAAGGCTCAGCGCGATGGCATCCGTCTGGCCAGCCGTCGTGACGGCCGCAGCGGCAGCCGCATCGGCGGCCGACGAGACCAGGCCCAGGGCTGCGGCGTCGGTCTGGTTGGCAACAAATTGTGCCGCCGTCAGCGCGTTTTGCGCCAGCGTATTGGCGGCCGTCAAGGAGGTGACGGCCGCCTGGGCGGCCAGTTCAGCGGCAGCGTCGGCGGTGGATAGCAGGCCCAGCGCGCCGGCATCGGTCAGCGCGGCCGTGGCGGCGGCAGCCGCAGCGGCGGCCTGTGCCGCGGCAGCTGCGCTGACGGCCGAGATATCGACGCCGCCCAGCGCGGCGGCAGCTTCCGCCGTCGAGACGGCGGCCGCCGCAGCGGCGATGAGCGCATCGGCATCGGTCAGGGCGGCGGTGGCTTGCAAGCCGGCTGCCGTCAGCGCATCGGCGGTGGAGATGCCGGCCAGGATGGTGGCATCGAACAGGGCGGCAGTGATATCGGCATTGTCGGCGCCGAGCTGCAAGGAGTTGACGGTGGCCGTCAGATCGAGCACGCTGGTCTGGCCGGCCGTGACGTTGGCGGCCAGGGCGGCGAGGTTGGCCAGATTGAAGGCATTCAGGGCGACGTTGACGTCCAGCAGGCTGGCTTGCGCATTGGCGGCGGCCGCATCGGCATCGGCCTGGTCAGCTGCTTGCTGCAGGGCGACGACATCGGTCTGGTCGGCAACCGTCTGCGCATTGGCGGCATCGCTGGCGGCCGCCGCGTCGGCAGCGGCCAGGGCGGCCGCATCCGTCTGGTTGGCCGTCGTTTGCGCCGCCAGCGCGGCGGCGGCATCGGCGTCGGAAATCACTTGCAGGGCTGCCGCGTCCGTCAATGCCGCTTGCGCGGCGGCGCCAGCGGCCGTGCTGGCTGCCGCATCGGCCGTGATTTGCAGGGCGGCCGCGTCGCTCAGGCTGGCAGTGACGACGGCATTCGCGGCCACGGTGGCGGCAAGGGCTGCTGCGGCGTCAAGCGCTGCGGCATCGCTACTGGCGGCCAATGCGGCGGCCGCCGCCGCGGCAGCATCGGCGTCGGAAATCAGGGCCAGCGCAGCCGCATCCGTCAAGCCGGCCTGGAGTTGTGCTGCGTCCGACGCCGCGGTGGCGGCGTCGGCGATCAGTCCCAGGGTGGGCGCGTCCGTCATGTTCGCTTGCGTCTGTGCATTGGCGGCGCTCGTGGCGGCGGCAGCAGCGGCGGCTTGCAGGGCGACGGCGTCAGTAGCGTTGGCGATGGCAGCGTCCTGGGCAGCAACGCCGGCAGCGGCGTCCGCTGCCATGCTCAAGGCGACGGCATCGGTCAGGCCCGCTTGCGTGCTGGCCGCAGCGGCGGCATTCGCGGCGGCGGTGGCGGCGATACCGAGTGCTGCAGCGTCGCTGGCATTGGCGGCGGCTGCCGCATTCGCTGCTGCGGTGGTGGCGGCATTCGAGGCGGCGGCCAGCGCGGCGGCATCGGTGGCGGCGGCCACGCTGGCGGCTGCGGCCGCATTGGCGGCATCGGCATCGGAGACCAGCGCCAGGGCGGCGGCATCGGTCAGGCTGGCCTGGATGCCGGCCGCGACGGCGGCATTGGCGGCGGCCGTGGCCGCCAGGTCCAGCGCGGCGGCGTCCGTGGCATTGGCCAGCGCCGTGGCTGCGGCAGCGGCGGCGGCATCATTGGCCGCGATGACGCCGAGCGCTGCCGCATCGCTCAGCGCCGCCTGGGTGCTGGCTGCTGTGGCGACGACATCGGCTGCATCGGCGATGGCCTGCAGTGCCGGAGCGTTGCTCTGGTCCGCTTGCGTTTGCGCCGCATCGGCAGCGGCGTGCGCGGCGGCGGCGTTGGCAGCGGCCGTGGCGGCAGCCGCATCAGCATTTTGCGCCGACGTGGCGGCGGCCTGGGAGATGGCGGCGGTAGCGGCCGCGGCAGCGGCAGCGTTGTCGTCATTCGTGGCGGCGCCAGCGGCCGCTTGTGCGCCGGGGACGACAGCGGCCGTGCTGGCCGCCAGGGTATCGTCGCTGGTGGCGGTATTGGCAGCGAGCAAGGCTGCCGCCGCTGCAGCGGCTGCCTGTGCCGCCAGTTGGTCGGCCAGGATGGCGGCATTCGCCGCTGCCAGCGAAGCTGCTGCCGTGGCTGCCGCCGCAGCGGCGCTGGCGTCATCTGCCAGAGCGTTGTTGGCGGCGGCGACAGCCGCAGCGGCGGCCAGCACGGCCGCGTCGGTCACGACGGTGGTGGTGGATTGATTTCCCGTGCCCCCCTGGCCGCCGGTCGAGCCACCCGTGCCGCCGGTGCCGCCCGTACCCGTGCCGCCTGTACCGCCTGTCCCCGTGCCACCGGTGCCTCCTGTCCCCGTCCCACCCGTACCGGAACCGCCAGCTGCGGCGCCACCTCCGCCGCCACCACCTGCCGCGGCGGCAACGAGGCCAAGGCCACCGAGCGCACCGAGCACGCCAAGTCCGCCCAGGCCACCCGCAGCGCCGGCGCCGGCACCTGCGCCAGCCGATGCGCCGGCGACATCGACGACACTGCCGCTGGGGATGCCAGCGGCGCCAGCACCAGCGCCAGCGGCACCACCGTTGTTATCGCTTTGTGGCGTGCCGGAATCGGCGCCGCCGTTGCCAGCCTGGCCTGCGGCCGCGCCACCGCCACCGGCTGCCAAGGCGGCTGCTGCAGCCACCGCTGCGGCCGTGCCCAGGGCGGCGGCATTGCCGCTATCGGTGCTTCCCGTGACTTCCACGACATTTTCAGGCGGCATGGTCGCGCTGGCATCGGCCCCTTTGATCAGTTCATCTTCGTCATATTGCTTGCGGTCGCCGGCTTTTGGATTGACGGTTTTTTTTGCGGGCGTTGCGATCTTGGCGGCAGCGCCTTCTGCATTGACGGGAACTTGGGCTGGATTTTGGATGGTGGCCATTTTGAAGTCTCCGGAATAGGTTGTATGTTTGTTCAATTTCTTTGGATATTAAAAAATCAATAATATGATTCGGTTCCTTTTATTACTCCGGCGAGGCTTGGGCCGTGGTTGAACTCAGGTGTTTCCGATGTTGATAGTGGCAAGTAAAACATAATTGGAAAAAAAACGCTGGCGGAAGAGAGCGCTTCTTCAGCACTATTAAAAATGTCATTTTTATATATCTTTGTTGTGTCGCCGCTTTCCTGTCTTTTGTGGTGCCGGCAACTGGCTTGCCAGGAGATACTCGCTGCCAGGCTGTGGCCTCCGCACGAAGAATGTACTGGCGCTCACTCTGAAGGTAGTTTCATATTTGAAACTTATAATTCCATTTTGATTATTTTGCATGCCATTATTTTCGCTAGCGTTGCGCAAGGGAATAGTCACGAATTGTCACGAAATGGGTGTTTCCTGCTGAGTCTGCTGTAGAGCTTCCCTATTTCGCCGCCTTTTATCTTGAAAAGCATCTTGCTATCGAAGTGCTAGTTGTTGTTTTTTGACTGCCGATTATAAAATGTGGCCGTAATAAAATATTACAGAAATAATTATTTGCAATTTTCATATCGATTAATGCTATCAAATGAATAGCCTTGATATGGCGAGGGGGATTTTTGATAATAACTATCAGCCAGGTAGTTATTATTTCAGGGAGCAGAACGGCGTGGAAATGGAAAACGCCCCGGCGGACGGGGCGTTTTGTCGGGGATGGTGATAATGTGGTGTCAGCCTTCCTCGCGCCAGCTACGCAGGCGGATGGCGGCGTAAATCAACGCCGCGCCTGCCGCCGCGCCCAGCCAGACGGCTGGCAAGGCCAGGCTGGACCAGGAATTGCTGAACACGTCGATGCGTGTCATGTGCGATCCTCCCTCAGTCA
Source organism: Janthinobacterium sp. JF4 (assembly GCF_059617925.1). Lineage (NCBI taxonomy): Bacteria > Pseudomonadati > Pseudomonadota > Betaproteobacteria > Burkholderiales > Oxalobacteraceae > Janthinobacterium > Janthinobacterium sp. JF4. The sequence goes on from NZ_JCAQAV010000037.1 coordinate 18,783, forward strand.
GGGCGTGCATGCGCGGCAGCAGTTCCGGTTCGAACAGGTACCAGCTGCCGGGGAGGGTGCCCAGCAGGGCGCGGCCGATGACGTTCATCTGTATCCATTCGACGCCGCTTTCCGTCTGCGTCAGCTTGCCGGCCCAGACTGTCAGGATGAGCAACAGCAGCGGCACGCCGACGGCCCACAGGAAGACTTTCGACCTGGCCCAGCTCGATACCATCAGCAGCCAGCCTACCGTCGGCAAGGCCCACAGGCAATACACGGGCAGCAAGCCGAACACGCGCAGCGGTCCCAGGTAGAGGCCGGAAGAGCCGAGCAGTTCGGCAAACACGTGGATGCCGTTGGCTGCCAGCACGCCGCTGAGGATCAGGATCAGGGCCAGCGAAGTCAGGCTGGCGGTGGCGGCCACGATCAGCGGCGCGACCAGCAGGGCGATGGCCGCTTTCGACAGCACCGTCTGCGCGTCCGAGATGGGCAGCGATTTCCAGAACAGCACGCTGCGGTCGCGGCGGTCGTCATGCAGGGCGCTCAGGCAATAGAAGAACACGAGGAAGCCCAGTGCCAGGAACAGCGGCGCGGCCGCATACGTGTAGTTGTTGGCGACGGCATCGATGATTTCCGTGCGGCGCGGACCGAAGGTGCGGGTACTGAAGATGGTGCTCCAGGAAATTTCCTCGCCATTGACGATGAGCGCCGTGTGCATCTTGGTCCTTGCGACGGTCGCGGCCGCCATCAGGGCGCCCAGCACCGTCATGACGACGCCGATCACGGCAGGCGTCCACAGCAGCATGCCCTTGTGTTCCCACAACTCACGCCGGATCAGCCATTGCATCTTGTTTGCAGGGGAAATACTCATTGGTACGATCCTTTCATGGTCGCGACAAACAGGTCAGCCAGGCTGGGCGTGCGCACTTCGCCCAGGGCGGCCAGCTGGGTGCGGGCGACGCCGTCGAACAGCATCACCGACTTGCCGAATACGCTGCGTTCGCTGATCGGCTGCAGGGCGCGCGCCGGATTGACGTGCTGCGGTCCCACCATCACCTCGATGTAGCGCTCGCCCACTTCTTCCATGCTCGATGCCAGCACGATCTTGCCGTCGCGGATGAACATCAGGTCGCTGAGGATGTGTTCCACTTCCTCGATCTGGTGCGTGGTGATGACGATGGTCTTGTTTTCATCGAAATAATCTTCCAGCAAGTTCTGGTAGAACTGCTTGCGGTACAGGATGTCCAGGCCCAGGGTCGGCTCGTCGAGCACCAGTAGTTTGGCGTCGATCGCCATCACCAGTGCCAGGTGCAGCTGCACCACCATGCCCTTGGACATGGCCTTGACCTTCATCTTCGGCGACAGTTTGGTATGGGCCAGATAGCGTTCGGCCTTGCTGCGGTCGAAACGTGGATGCACACCGGCAACGAAATCGATGGCGTCGGCCACGCGCAGCCAGCCTGGCAGGATGGCCACGTCGGCGATGAAGCACACGTCTTCCATCAGCGCGTCGCGCTGCACGCGGGGATCGCGGCCCAGCACCGACAAGTCGCCATCGAAGCCCGTCAGGCCCAGGATGGCTTTCAGGGTGGTGGTCTTGCCGGAGCCGTTAGGCCCGATCAGGCCGACGATGCGCCCCGGCGCGATATCGAAGCTGATGCCGTCGATGGCCGTCTGCTTGCCATATTGCTTGCGCAGGCCGCGCGCGCTGATGACGCAGTCTTTGTTCAATGCATTCATGCGTTCTCTCCGTGTGCGCCACTGTCGCGGCTCGCTTGCAGCAGTTGATCGAGGTCCAGGCCCAGGCGGGTGATGTGCTCCAGCAAGGCCGGCCATTCTTCGCGCAGGAAGCGCTCGCGTTCACTGGCCAGCAATTTGTCGCGGGCGCCTTCCAAGACATACATACCGAGTCCTCTGCGTTTTTCCACCAGGGCATCGTCGACCAGTTCCTGGTAAGCGCGCGAAACCGTGATGGGATTCAATTGATAATCGGCCGCCACCTGGCGCACCGAAGGCAAGGCGTCGCCGGACTGCAGCACGCCATCGAGCATCATGCCCACCACCCTGGCCTTGAGCTGGCGGTAGATGGGGCTATTGTCATTCCATTCCGCGCTCATGGGATGCGCTCCGACAAGGGCGGGGCGGCGCGGCGCGTAAAAAGTGCTGTAGGCATCGAAGCTCCGTGATGTAGTTGATCAGTGTTGTAGTTAACTATAACAGTAAAAAATCGCATGTCAATACAATCTGTGTATTTTCAACATTGTTAAACGGGTAATATGCTGGCTCCAGAATAATTCCTAATGGCAACTATTCGGAGGAAATCTTCCTCAATAGCCATGAAAGCAATGATGAGAATGACGTGTATGGAGAAACAGAATCTGCTAGGGCGCGCGGCCTGCGGCATGGCCTTGCTAATCGGACTGAGCGCCTGCGGCGGCGGATCCGATGGTTCCAGCGCTGCCGGTGCGCCGGTCGTTCCGGTGGCTGAGGCACCGAGCTACCTGGTGGGCGGCACGGTGAGCGGCCTGGTGCCCGGCACCCAGGTCGTGCTGGCGAACGGTAACGACAAAGTCACTATTACCGCCAACGGCGCCTTTCACTTTGCCGGCAAGCTGGTGCCGGGCGCCAGCTACGAAGGCAAGATCGAGAGCACGTCCGAAGGCCTCGGTTGCAGCATCGCCAAGGGCGCGGCGACGGTGGGCAATGCCGACGTCAACACCTTGGCCGTGCGTTGCCTGCCCGTCGTGCTGGCGGGCGTGCAGGAGAAAATCCAGAATGTGTCCGGCATGGTGCAAGATGCAGCGGGCAACTATTACATCGCCGATGCTGTCCGGCAAGTCATCCATAAGGTCACGCCGGCCGGCGCCTTGAGCGTGCACGCGGGTATCTCGGGCAAGCCTGGCGCCGAAGATGGCGCCGCTGCCACAGCCACTTTCCACATGAGTAGCGGAATTTCGATCCTGACCATCGATCGCGCGGAAAATCTCTATCTTTTCGAGAATTGCAATGCACTCTTGCGCAAGATTACGCCAGCCGGCGTGGTCAGCACGGTGGCGGGACAGCGCAGCGCGGCATGCGACTGGTCTGCCCCGGAAGCGGTGGTCGCTGATGGAAAAGGGGCACTGGCGCAATTCGGCTGGACTACGGGCATGGCCATGGATAGCAATGGCGATGTCCTGCTTGCTGATGCTGAGCGGCAAATGATTCGCCGCGTGACACCCGGAGGGCTCGTCAGTTCCGAGAAGCTGGTTGATAGCCGGGGATATCGGATATCCCCATCGCAACTGGCTGCCGATGCCAGCGGCACGATCTACTTCAGCGACGGGATTGGCAGCCGGATATATCGTTGGCAGCAGGGAGTGGTCGTCGTGGTTGCGGGAAGCAACAAGCGTGTGAGCGAGGACGGCAAAGGCGCCGCCGCCAGCTTCCGCAATATTCGCGGCATGGCGGTCGACCGTGACGGCAATGTGCTGGCGGCAGACGTCACCACTATTCGCCGTATGACGCCGGATGGTGACGTGACGACCCTGGTTGGAGGGGCGGTGACGGACGCGGCTGGCGTTTCCGCCGGCTGGACGTATCTCAATTCCCTATTGTTGGAGTCTTCAGGCGCCATGATAGTCCACGATGCCAGCAAGCACCGTTTGGTCCGTTTCGACGCGACAAAGGTGTTGTCCGCCATGCCATTCATGCCAGGAAATATGGGTGTGACTGAGGCTGTGGGCGGGGCTGCCCGTGTGGGATATGTGGGTAGCTCTGGCATGTGCAGCGATCCTGCGGGTAACGTCTATCTGCTCGATATGACAAACAAGGTGCTGCGCCGTGTCACCCCGGATGGCGCATTCAGCGTCTACGCGGGCATGGCTGGTGTCGCCGGCAGCAATGACGGGCCGCGCGCAAGCGCGACCATGCTTGGGCCTGTCGCGATCGCCTGCGACAAGGATGGCGCCGTGTATTTTGCCGACAAGGCAGCGGCTGGCACTGCGTTTAATTTGCGCAAGATCTGCAAGGATGGCCAGGTATCCACGCAAGAAGCTTTGCCTGCCGGCAGCGGTAAGCCTTTGCAGTATCGGCTGGCGATCGACAAGGACGGCTATGTGGCCTGGCTGGGCTGGGGGGCCGACGGCATCTTCCGCCGCCCTCCCGGGGGAGCGTTCTCGGCTTTCCTGTCATTTGAAACCCTGACGCACTCACTGGGCGACACTGGGTATGGCTGGGAATATATGGACCCGGGCAGCCTTGTTTTTGACAGCAAGGGCAATCTGTATTTTGACGATCATGTGCATCAAGTTGTCTTCAAGGTTGATCGTGCAGGCAAGGCTGGCGTTTTTGCCGGTACCTTGAACAAGGGCAGCGGTGGCGATGGCCCGCCAGGCGTAGGTGGCCTGTCGTTTACGGGGGCGCCCAGCCTAGCCTTCGATGCGAGCGATAATCTGTATCTGAGCGGCCAGGGCTGGGTGCGCAAGATCGATGCGGCTGGCGTCATTTCCACGCCAGCATTGGCATGGGGCCGTCCGGACATTAGTATCCTTGCCTTCGGCAGCGGTACCTTGTATGGCTTCACGACCCAGGCGGTGCTGCAGACGCCGTTGCATTAGGCGGTGCTCTGCGCTTGCAAGTCCAGCGCATTGAACAGGGCGGCCCCGGCCGCCGTGTTGTCGAAGATGCACCAGCTATCCGCCTGCGCCGATGCGTGCAATTCGGCGGCCAGCGCCGCCAGGTAGCTGGCCGGATAGTCCGAATAGTATATTGTCGGGCTGCCGTGCAGGCGCAGGTAGGCCACGCTGGTGGTGGGCACGTGCGGGCCCGGCTGTCCCGCAGGCGGATCGGCGCGCACGCGCGTGATCCCTTGCATCGTTAACAGCTCGGTCGCGCCTGCGTCGAACCAGCTGGGGTGGCGCGCTTCGCAAGCAAGCATGCCGTCGAAGCGCTGGCGCAGCGCATGGAAAAATGCGGCGGCCACGTCCGCCTCGAAACGCAGGCTGGGCGGCAGCTGCACCAGCACGCAGCCCAGTTTATTCCCCAGTTGCATGACTTCTCCCGCAAAGCGATCCAGTTCGGCCTCGCCATCGCGCAAACGCCGTTCGTGCGTGATGCTGCGCGGCAATTTCACGCTGAAGCGGAAATGTTCAGGCACGCTGGCGGCCCAGCGCGCGTAAGTGGCGCTCTGGTGCGAGCGGTAGAAGGAGCTGTTGATTTCCACGCAGGGCAAGACACTGGCATAGCGCTGCAGGTGGCTGTCATCAAGGGGGAAGCGGCTGGCGGCGGCGCTGGAAATGCTCCAGCCGGCCGTGCCGATGTAAACAGTATGCATGGCGCCATTACAGCAAGTGCAGGCGGGCGCGGCTATAGGACAAACGCCCGTGCGGCGGTCGGCGCAAGCCTAGTCGATGACGTCGCCGTTCAGATCGTGGCGCGTGATGTTGCCGCGCGCGTCGATGGCGATCCAGCCGCCGCGCGGCTGTTCCGGCGCCGTCACGTCGCATTCCCAGTCTGGCAGAACATAGCGCAAGGTGTTGCCGACCTGGTGCAGGGCAGGGCGGTGCGTGTGGCCGTGAATCATCACGGTGCTCGCGTGTTCGGCAAATACTTGTGCGACAGCATCGGGCGTGACATCCATGATATCCATGGATTTTTCGCCATTGTGCTCGCGGCTGCTTTGACGCAAACCGTCGATGATGGCCTTGCGCTGCGCCAGCGGCATGGACAGGAACTGTTTTTGCCAGGCGGGCTGGCGCACCATGGCGCGAAACTCCATGTAGCTGACGTCTTTCGTGCATTCGGCGTCGCCATGCAGCAAGACGATGCGCCGGCCGGCGATCGTGGCCACGTGCGGTTCGCTCAGCAAAGTGGCGCCGGCGGCGGCGGCGAAGCCGGAGCCGACCAGAAAGTCGCGGTTGCCGGCGATCCAGTAGACGTGTACGCCTGCATCGCTGACGGCGCGGATGGCGGCCGTCATGCGCGCATTGAACGGGTCTTCCAGGTCATCGTCGCCGGCCCAGTATTCAAACAGGTCGCCTAACAGATACAGCGCTTGCGCGTATTGCGCATGATGTTCCAGGAAAGAAAGAAACGCCGCGCTGGTGCGCGGGTGCGAGCTCTGCAGATGCAGGTCGGAAATAAAGAGTGCGGCAGGCATTGTCATCGTTCAACGCTCCCAAGAAGTGATGTGCATGGAGAGGCGAAAACGCTGCAATGCCTGTTATTCATGATGCTGAAGCCTGATTAAGCGGCTTCTACCTTCTCGATGATGACGTCCGTCACTGGCACATCGGCGAACATGCCGGCGCGCGAGGTTTTCACGGCGCGGATGGCGTCGACGACTTCCTTGCCTTCGGTGACTTTACCGAATACGGCGTAGCCCCAGCCGTCCTGGCCTGGATAGTCGAGGAAGCTGTTGTTCTTGATATTGATGAAGAACTGGGCCGATGCCGAATGCGGATCCGACGTGCGGGCCATGGCCAGCGTGTAGGTGTCGTTTTTCAGGCCGTTCTTGGCTTCGTTTTCTACGGTGGTGTCGGCCGGCTTTTGTTTCATGCCTGGCTCGAAGCCGCCGCCCTGGATCATGAAGCCGTCGATGACGCGGTGGAAAATCGTGTTGTCGTAGTGACCGGCTTTCATGTAGGCCAGGAAGTTGGCAACCGTTTTCGGCGCTTTCTCGGCGTCCAGTTCAGCGGTGATCTTGCCCAGATTGGTGGTGATGATGACGGAGGTCATGATGATCCTTAATAAATTGGATGAATAATTGATTCAGCGGCGCCAGGCAGGCCGGTGCCGCAAAAACGCTATTTTACAGTTTTGCGGGCGCTGTCTTGAGTAAAGTCGCCGATTCGATCACCACGGGGGTGACGGGCACGTTCTGGTGCGGGCCCTTGTCCGCCACGGGCACGGCCTTGATCTTGTCGACTACGTCCATGCCACTGACGACTTTGCCGAACACCGTGTAGCCGAAGCCGTCGCGGCCAGGGTAGTCGAGCGCGCCATTGTCGCCCACGTTGATAAAAAACTGCGCGGTGGCCGAATGCGGGTCGCCCGTGCGCGCCATGGCGATGCTGTAGGTGACGTTGTGCAAGCCGTTTTGCGCTTCGTTCTTGATCGGCGCCTTGGTGGCTTTCTGCTTCATGTTCTTGTCGAAGCCGCCGCCCTGTATCATGAAACCGTTGATGACGCGGTGAAATACGGTGCCCTTGTAGTAACCGCTGTTGACATACTGCAGGAAATTGGCCACGCTTTTCGGGGCTTTTTCCTGGTCCAGTTCCAGCACGATCTCGCCCATGCTGGTTTTCAGGGCCACGTGCGGCGTGGGGTCGACGGCGGTTGCCGGCGCGGCTGCCACGACGGCGCTGCCCAGTGTCAGGCCGGCAAACAGGGTGCAAAAGCGGGCCAGAAAAGACAGGCGTTTCGATTTGATTTCTTGCATGAAGGCGTCCTTGATCGTTATTTTTCTCTAAACTTGCTTTATTGCTAAAAGAAGTGAGTTTCGGTTGAACATCGTAAAAACCTGATCCATATCGGGCCAGTATGGTTTTTATCAATGTTATACTTGACCGCTAACGCCCTAATTCTAACAAACAAGAACAACAATATAGCGGGTCGACCAGTCTCGGCGCACACGGCAGTTCTGTGGCGCGGCACCCCCGGTGTCCGCGCCTGTCTGTCGTTTTGCCAGGCTGGCGGCCGCTCCACTTGCAAAGTACGATGAGCAATCTAAAGATTTACAACACCCTGGCTCGCGAGAAGCAGGTATTCGTCCCGATGGAAGCGGGCAAGGTACGCATGTACGTGTGCGGCATGACCATCTACGATTATTGTCATATTGGCCATGCGCGCATGATGATGGCGTTCGATGTCATCTACCGCTGGCTGAAAGCCTCCGGCTTCGACGTCACCTATGTGCGCAACATTACGGACATCGACGACAAGATCATCCGCCGCGCCGTGGAAAACGGCGAGACGATTTCCCAGCTGACGACGCGTTTCACCCAGTACATGGATGAAGACACGGCCGCGCTGGGTATCTTGACGCCCGACCATACGCCGCGCGCCACCGAATACGTGCCGCAGATGCTGCGCCTGATCGAACAGCTGGAAGCGAAGGACCTCGCTTACCAGGGTTCGGATGGCGATGTGAACTATGCCGTGCGCAATTTCCCCCACTACGGCAAGCTGTCGGGCAAGTCGCTTGACGACCTGCGCGCAGGCGAAAGAGTCGACGTGAACACGGGCAAGCGCGATCCGCTCGACTTCGTGCTGTGGAAGTCGTCGAAGGATGCCGAGCCGGAAGAGGTCAAGTGGGATTCGAAGTGGGGCAAGGGGCGCCCGGGCTGGCATATCGAATGCTCGGCCATGTCGTGCGCCCTGCTCGGGGAACAGTTCGACATCCATGGCGGCGGCGCGGACTTGCAATTCCCGCACCACGAAAACGAGATTGCCCAATCCGAAGGCGCGTTCGGCCATACCAGCGTGAATTACTGGATCCATAACGGCTTCGTGCGCCTGGACAATGAAAAAATGTCCAAGTCGCTCGGCAATTTCTTCACCATCCGCGAAGTGCTGCAAAAGTTCGATGCCGAAGTGATCCGCTTCTTCATCCTGCGCGCACACTACCGCAGCCCGCTGAACTATTCGGACGTGCATCTCGATGATGCGCGCCTGTCCCTGACCCGTTTGTACACGGCGCTGGCTGACGTGGCGGTGGAAGAGGGCGCCATCGACTGGAGCGAAGCGCACGCCGTGCGCGTGGCCGAGGCGATGGATGACGATTTCAACACGCCGCTGGCCGTGGCAGCCCTGTTCGACCTGGCGACGGAAGTCAACAAGAGCAAGTCGCCATCCCTGGCGCGTCAATTGAAGGGTCTGGCGGGCGTGTTCGGCTTGCTCGAGCGCACGCCGCAGCAATTCCTGCAGGCGACCGTCGGCGCTGCCGCTGGTGGGCAGGACGAGGCTGCCGGCATCGAAGCGGCCATTGCGGCGCGCAGCGCGGCGAAAAAGGCGCGCGATTTTGCGCAGTCCGACAAGATCCGCGCCGAACTGCTGGCGGCGGGCATCATTCTCGAAGACAAGCCTGACGGCTCGACCAACTGGCGCCGCGCATGATGGCTACGTCCAGGGAAAATGGGGAAGCGCCCAAGGTGACGGACTTGGCGCAAGTGATCCAGGTGCCGCACTACTGGGAAGAGGCGAAGATCGAGCTGATGAAGCGCGACCGCATCATGAAAAAGCTCATCCCGCAATTTGGCGACCTGCATCTGGTCGGCCACAGCGACCCGTTTACGACCCTGGCCCGTTCGCTGGTGGGGCAGCAGATCACGCCCAAGGCGGCCGATGCCGCCTGGAAAAAGCTGCTGGCCGCTTGCCCGAAATGCACGCCTTCGCAAGTATTGAAGGCAGGCGCCGAGCAGTTGTCCGCTTGCGGCTTGTCCAAACGCAAGACCGAATACATCCTCGACCTGGCCGATCATTTCAAGGCCAAGCGCGTGCACGCGAGCCAGTGGGATCAGATGGATGACGAAGCCGTCATCGCCGAACTGGTGCAGATCCGCGGCATTGGCCGCTGGACAGCCGAGATGTTTCTGATATTTAATCTGCTCCGGCCGAATGTCTTGCCGCTCGACGACCCCGGTTTGATCCAGGGCATCAGCGTCAATTACTTCTCCGGCGAACCAGTTTCCCGCAGCGATGCGCGCGAGGTTTCCGCCAATTGGGAACCGTGGCGCACCGTGGCGACGTGGTATCTGTGGCGCAGTCTCGACCCTGCAGCCGCCCCTGCCGCAACCGATGCAGCCCCCGGCGCAGCAGCCGGTACGGTAAAATAAACATAGATGACGCCGCGCGCCCTGGCGCCGTGGCCGGTAAAACCTGGAGGTACAATGACTAAAACGACTTTCCTCAATTTTGAACAGCCGATCGCGGAACTCGATTCCAAGATCGAAGAGTTGCGTTTCGTGCAAGACGATTCGGCCGTCGACATCTCGGAAGAGATCGACCGCCTGGCCAAGAAGAGCCAGCAGCTGACCAAAGATATCTACGCCAAGCTGACGCCTTGGCAAGTGGCGCAGATCGCGCGCCACCCGCAGCGCCCCTACACCATGGATTATGTGAATGAAATCTTTACCGATTTTCACGAATTGCATGGCGACCGCAGCTACGCGGACGATCTGTCCGTCGTCGGCGGCCTGGCCCGCTTCAACGGCCAGCCGTGCATGGTCATTGGCCACCAGAAGGGCCGTGACACGAAGGAGCGCGCCATGCGCAATTTCGGCATGCCGAAACCGGAAGGCTACCGCAAGGCCATGCGCCTGATGAAAGTGGCTGAAAAGTTCAACCTGCCCATCTTCACCTTCGTCGACACGCCCGGCGCCTTCCCCGGCATCGATGCGGAAGAGCGCGGCCAGTCGGAAGCCATCGGCCATAACCTGTACGTGATGGCCGAGCTGAAAGTGCCGCTGATCGCCACCATCATCGGTGAAGGTGGTTCCGGCGGCGCGCTGGCGATTGCCGTGGGCGATGCCGTGCTGATGCTGCAATACTCGACCTATGCCGTGATTTCGCCGGAAGGCTGCGCCTCGATCCTGTGGAAGAGCGCCGAGCGCGCCTCCGATGCGGCCGAAGCGCTGGGCCTGACGGCCCACCGCCTGAAAGCCATGGGCCTGATCGACAAGATCATCAACGAACCGCTGGGCGGCGCCCACCGCGATCCGAAACAGATGGCCACCTTGCTCAAACGGGCGCTGGCCGACACCCTGCGCCAGTTCCATGGCATGAAAACCAAGGACCTGCTGGCCGCGCGCCATGAAAAACTGCTGAGCTACGGCAAGTTCAAGGAAACCACGCCCAGCGAGTAAGCCGTCGCAGGTCGGCGTAGGTCGGCTTAGCGCAGCGTAAGCCGACATGACGTAAGCCGACAAGACAGTAGAACACACCAGGGACAGTCCGCTAAACGACACCATCCGTTTAGCAGCCTGTCCCTCTTTGCATTCCCGGAGTCCTGATTGAAAAAGCAACAAACCGCCACCGTCGCCGATACCTTCACCCGCGCGCTGGACGCCTGCGCGATGCCAGCGGGCGGCCCCGTCGGCATCGCCCTGAGCGGCGGCCTCGATTCCTCGGCCCTGCTGCACCTGGCGCATGCGTGGGCGCAGCAGCACGGCGTGGTTCTTTACGCGTTTCACGTGCACCACGGCCTGAGCCCGAATGCGGATGCCTGGCTGGCCCATTGCGAGCAGTTGTGCGCCAGCATGGGCATCGCCTTCGAGGCACGCCGTGTCACCCTGGAAAAAAATGCGAAGACGGGCACGGAAGAGGCGGCCCGCAAGCGCCGTTATGCAGCCCTGGGCGAACTGTGCGCCACGCATGGCGTGCGTCTGCTGCTGACGGCCCACCACCAGGACGATCAGGCCGAGACGGTGCTGCTGCAATTGCTGCGCGGCTCCGGCACGGCGGGCCTGTCCGGCATGGATGGCGCCAACAGCGCGCCCGAGCTGCTGGGCAACCCGGACCTGGTGATGGCGCGCCCGCTGCTGCCCGTGTCGCGCAGGCAACTCGAAGCGTACGTGGCGCAACATGCGATTGCGCACATCCACGACGAATCGAACGACGATCCCCGCTTTGCCCGCAACGCCTTGCGGCACCAGGTGATGCCCGTGCTGGCGCAGGCGTTTCCCGGTTTCCAGGAACGCTTTGCCCGCAGCGCCCAGCATGCGCAATCGGCGCAGCGCCTGTTGACGGAACTGGCGACGCAGGATTTGGCTGCTTGTCTCGATGGCGACTGCATCGAACTGGCGAAATTGCGCGCGCTGAGCGCGGACCGCTGCTACAACCTGCTGCGCCACTGGTTCGGCACGCGCGGCTTGCGCATGCCGTCGACGGCATGGCTGGCGGAAATGCTGGCGCAACTGCTGGAGGCGCGGCCCGATGCGCAATTGCTGGTGACGCATCCCGAATGCCATGTGCGGCGCCACCGCGACCGTTTATATCTGACGCCGAAGCTCAATGACCTGGCCGGCATGCGCGAGCGTGACGACGCGGGCATTCCCGGACTGGAAAAGGCTGGCCAGCAATTTGTGTGGCAAGGCGAGGCGAGCCTGGCGTTTCCCGCGTATGGCGGCGTGCTGCATTTCGATGCGGTGGAAGAGGGCGGCCAGGGCATCGATATTGCCTGGTTGCAATCTCAAACCTTGACGATCGACTTCCGCCAGGGCGGCGAGCGCTTGAAACTGGCCTTGAACCGTCCCACCAAGAGCTTGAAATACCATTATCAGGCGTTTGACGTGCCCGCCTGGGAACGCGAACGGCTGCCCCTTGTCTGTGCGGCGCAACAATTGCTGTTCGCGGCCGGTATCGGCCTCGATTGCCATTGCCTGAGTCTGCTGGACCGTCCCCGCGTCGCCTTGCGCTGGCTCTCCTGCTGAGCGTAAGGGCCGCCGCCAGGGCCACTCCCGGGGTGGCCGGCAAGTGGCTGCTCAAGCCGGCTGGACTGCATGGATTGGTTATTTCCATATGCGCAATCGGTATGAGCTAATGCGCTTTTTAGCTTGTTATTTTGCATTGCGGCATGTAGAGTAAAGCCCTCCTTTTTTATTCTTCTTGAGCGGAAACTTCACTCTTATGGCTTTAATCGTCCACAAATATGGCGGTACGTCGATGGGCTCGACTGACCGTATCAAGAATGTCGCCAAGCGCGTTGCCAAGTGGCACGACGCTGGGCATCAAATCGTGGTGGTGCCATCCGCCATGTCGGGCGAAACCAACCGCCTGATTGGACTGGCCAAGGAAATCATGGATCAACCCGATCCCCGTGAACTTGACATGATCGCCTCGACAGGCGAACAAGTGTCCGTCGGCCTATTGTCGATGGCATTGCTGGCGATCGGCAAACAAGCCGTATCCTATGCTGGCTGGCAAGTCGCGATCAAGACCGATTCCGCCTTTACCAAGGCACGCATCCAGTCGATCGATGACGAAAAAGTCAAACGCGACCTCGATGCGGGCAAGATTGTCATCATTACCGGTTTCCAGGGCGTCGACGAACACGACAACATCGCGACTCTGGGCCGCGGCGGTTCGGACACCTCGGCCGTGGCCATTGCCGCTGCCATGAAGGCAGCCGAATGCCTGATCTTCACGGACGTCGATGGCGTCTACACGACCGATCCGCGCGTGGTCTCCGAGGCGCGCCGCCTGAAGACCATCACCTTTGAAGAAATGCTGGAACTGGCTTCGCTGGGCTCCAAAGTGCTGCAAACGCGTTCGGTGGAATTTGCCGGCAACTACCGCGTGCCCACGCGCGTGCTGTCGTCGCTGACCGACCCGATGTTGCCGCTGGAAATAGAAGCCAATTCAGGCACCCTGATTTCGTTTGAGGAAGATACAAACATGGAACAAGCAGTCATCTCCGGCATCGCCTTCAACCGCGATGAAGCCAAAATCACCGTGCTCGGCGTGCCCGACCGCCCAGGCGTGGCGTACCACATCCTGGGACCGGTGGCGGACGCGAATATCGAAGTCGACATGATCATACAGAATCAGTCGGTCGACGGTAAAACGGACTTCACCTTCACCGTCTCGCGCGGCGAATACACGCGCGCGCTGGCGGTGCTGGAAGCGAACCGCGAATCGCTGGGCGCGGCCAGCATCACGGGCGACGCTAAAGTGTCGAAACTGTCCGTCGTCGGCGTGGGCATGCGCAGCCATGTTGGCGTGGCGTCGCAAATGTTCCGTACCCTGTCGGAAGAGGGCATCAACATCATGATGATCTCCACTTCCGAGATCAAGATCTCCGTGCTGATCGATGAAAAGTACATGGAACTGGCCGTGCGCGCGCTGCATAAAGCGTTCGAGCTGGAAAAAGCTTAAATATCCAAAAATATTGCCCCACGCCCTTGACCAAAGGGGGGGCAGTCGATATTATGACGTTCGTCGCTGCAGCGCAGTTAGCTACAGAGACATAGTTGAGTAATCAGCTAGGAGACGTGGCCGAGTGGCCGAAGGCACATCCCTGCTAAGGATGCATACGGCTTATACCTGTATCGTGGGTTCGAATCCCACCGTCTCCGCCAGAATCAAACAAAAAAGCCTCCCCTGCGGGAGGCTTTTTTGTTTGTCTGGACGGAACGGTGGGATTCGAAGGGCTGGGCCGTGCCGGCCCAGCCCTCTCCGAATCGCCCAACCACCGCGCTGCGCGCGGGACGTTGGCCGCGCAGCGGCCAACGACGTCCCCTCATCTCAGGCTCCAGCAGCCAGCACACACGCGGGGCAGCCAGCCGCGCGCAGTCCTCGCTGCGGTACAGTGCAGTCTTCGCCAACTCCATCTCAAATGTAAACCACATGACCACAAAAAAGCACGCCGCCGCAGCTGCCATGCTATGCGCCACCCTCTCGCCCGCCATGGCCGCGCCACCGTTCCTGGACGTGCTGGTGTATGAGTACGGGCAATGCGTGCAGCCCGCCTATCACCAGGCGGATATGCTGTTCTACGATGGGCCCGGCAGCTACCAGCTTGCCGTGAAGGACGAGACGTATACGATCGCCTTGCTGGAGCGCATGGGCTTTTCCTTGCAGGCGGGCATAGGCGGGCCCGTGGCGGCCGTCGTCAAGCTGGACCGGCCGCCAACGGGACAGTTCGAGGAGCAGGCGCGCTGGCGTGAACGCTGGCTGCGCGATGTGGCCGAGCGCAGCGGCGTGGAGCTTGAAGAACGGGCGCTGGCCGGCGGCGCGCGCCTGCTGGCCGTGAACAAGGGCGAGATCAAGGGGAACTATGTGGGCCAGTCCCTGCTGATCGATCCAAGACGGCAGTTGTTCATCGATATCGCGTGGCCGAACACCCTGGACATTTATCGCGGTGCCGATGGCCTGCGCCATGTGCGGCAAGTGCAGGACGACGTCTGGCAGCGCCTGCTGTCCTGTCCACCTGCCGCCTGATGCAAGCATGATGGCGCCGATACCCCTACAGCGCGCACGCGCATACGTAAATAATAATGATTCTCATTTATAATGCGAACAATGGGGTAGCGATGGGCTGGCGCCATGGCGCCATGGGCGGTGAAGGAGGGCATGATGGGCAGTGTGTATGGCAACGAGGACGCGATCGCGCGTGAGCATCGCGTGCTGATGGGGGAATATGGCCGCGCGCAGGCGCGCTGCAGTGCGCAGCTGGCTGCGCAGGCGGCCCGCATCGCGCAGCTGGAGTCGGAATTGCTGCGCGCGCGGGCGCAGGTCGTGATCCGCGATACGAAGCTGGCGCTGGCGCGCGACGAACTGGCCGAACTGGCGGCCAGCGTGCCTGGCTTGCCGACGCGTGCCAGGCTGGCGCGCAAGGTCGAATGGCTCGGTGAGCGCGTGCAGGACCTGATGCGCGAATTGCTGCGCCTGCAGTGGCTGCCCGTGCCAGCCTTGCAGGCCGACGTGCGCGAAAAAGCCGTGCTATATGTGGGCAACTATTCAGGCCTGGAGCCGGGCCGGGACGCGGGCGGCGCCAACGTGGCGCAGCAAGCGATCGAGCAGGCCGGCGGGCGCTTCCTGCATCATGCGGGCGGCGACGATGCGGCAGCGCTGGAAGCGGGCCTGGTGGCGGCCGACCTGGTGATTTGCCAGACGGGCTGCGTCAGCCACGACGCCTACTGGCGCGTGCACGATCACTGCAAGCGCACGGGCAAGCAGTGCGTGCTGGTGGACCAGCCGCAAGCCATGCATTTCGTGCGCAAAGAGGCGTTGGCCGCTTCTTAACGCCGGCTTAATCCACCTGGGCCACAATGTCCGTCCCTTCGACGTGATAGAAAGCGCCCATGCTGTCCCTGCAAATCGGCCCCCTGGCCCTGCCCACGGGCCTCGTCCTGCTGTTCGTCTTCCTGTGCGTCGCCTACGCCGTGGCGGGCTGGCTGCGCCGATACCGTCAACTGCCGGACGCCGGCCCCCTCGTTTCCGACATGCTGATCGCCGGCCTGCTGGCGGCGCGCCTGGCATTCGTCTTGCGCTGGCATGAACAGTATCTGGCGGCGCCCTGGTCCATCCTGAATATCCGCGACGGCGGTTTCATGGCGCCGGCCGGTATCGCCGCCGCGCTGGCCATCGCCGCGTGGCGCTGCCGGCGTCCCGCCATGACGGCCATGCGCCGTCCCCTGGCCATCAGTGTGGCGTCCGGCGCGCTGGCCTGGGGCGTGCTGAGCGCCGGCATATCGCTGGCGTATGACAAGCCGGTGGCCTTGCCCGTCGTGGCACTGCACACAGTCGATGGCGCGCCGGTGACCCTGGCGGCGCTGGCCGGCGGCAAGCCGCTGGTGGTGAACTTGTGGGCCAGCTGGTGCCCGCCATGCCGGCGCGAGATGCCCGTGCTGGCCGCCGCGCAGCAGGCGCGCGCCGATATCGTCTTCGTGTATGCGAACCAGCGCGAGGATGCGGCGGCCGCCAGCGCTTTCCTGGGCAGCAGCGGCGTCACCCTGCGCAATGTGGTGCTCGACAGCGAGGCGGCGCTGGGCAAGGCGGCCGGCTCCTCGGCCCTGCCCACCACCCTGTTCTATGACGCGCAGGGGCGCCTGGTCGATACCCACCTGGGCGAATTGTCCGATGCTTCGCTGGCCAGCAAGCTGCAGAAGATAGCGCCACCCGGTTCTCTCTGATAGTATACCCCCCTATAGTATTTATTGGGGTGGCATCATGGGACACACGACGCATAACAAGACCAGGCTGCTCAATCGGGTGAAGCGCATCCGCGGCCAGGTGGAAGGCCTGGAGCGGGGCCTGGAAGAGGGCCGCGACTGCGGCGAAGTGCTGCAGCTGATCGCCGCCGTGCGCGGCGCCGTGAATGGCCTGATGGCCGAAGTCATCGAAGAGCACTTGCGCGAGCACGTGGCCAGTCCAGATATCTCCGCCGACGAGCGGGCCAGGGGCGCCGACGACATCGCGGCCATTCTGCGCACCTACCTCAAATAGGGAGAGCGCCATGCAAACGCCATTCATCAAGGAAGACCTCTCCGCCTGGCAGCACGAACACGTTTTTGACAGCGGCAATGGCAAGGCGGAACGCCGCGCGCGCCTCGTCATGTGGATCACCCTGGCCACCATGGCGCTGGAAATCGTCGCCGGCTGGTGGTACAACTCCATGGCACTGCTGGCCGACGGCTGGCATATGAGTTCGCACGCGCTGGCCATCGGCCTGGCCGCGTTTGCGTATGCGGCGGCGCGCCGCTATGCGCGCGACCCCCGTTTCGCCTTCGGCACGTGGAAGATCGAGGTGCTGGCCGGCTACACCAGCGCCATCCTGCTGCTCGGCGTGGCCGTGCTGATGGTGGCGGCCTCCGTCGAGCGCCTGTTCTCGCCGCAGCCCATCGCGTATCCGCAGGCGATGGCGGTGGCGGCCTTCGGCTTGGCTGTCAACCTCGTGTGCGCGCTGATCCTCGGCGGGCACCACGACCATGATCACCACCATGGCCATGGGCATGACCATCACGGCCACCACCATGGCGAAGACCTGAACATGAAGGCCGCGTACCTCCACGTGCTGGCCGATGCCGCCACATCCGTGCTGGCCATCGTTGCGCTGGGCGGCGCGTGGGCCTACGGCTGGCGCTGGCTCGACCCGGTGATGGGTATCGCGGGCGCCGTGCTGGTGGCGCTGTGGGCGAAAAAGCTGGTGCAGGAGACGGGCAAGGTCTTGCTGGACCGCGAGATGGACCATCCGGTGGTGGACGAAATCCGCGAGGCCGTGGAAGTGGAAAGCGCCGGCGACACGCCGCGCATCGTCGACCTGCACGTGTGGAGAGTCGGCACGCAGCTGTATTCGTGCGCCTTGTCCGTCGTCAGCCGCGACGCCAGCCTGACGGCGGCCCAGCTGCGCGCGCGCATCGGCATTCACGAGGAAATTGTCCACAGCACCATCGAGATTGTGCGCCGCCCTTGATAATGATGGCGAAAAAAGCAAGCTGATGCGGGGCGTAGGCAGTATAATGTCGGCTTTTACAGCACGCGCTGTTCACCAGACAGAGAAGACAATGAGCACATTACCACCATGCCCGCAATGCAAATCCGAATTCACGTACGAAGACGGCAGCCAGTTGATCTGCCCTGAATGCGCGCATGAATGGTCGGCCACGGCTGCAGAAGCAGCGGAAGAGGGCGCCAAGGTATACCGCGACTCGGCCGGCAACATCCTGCAGGACGGCGACACGGTCAGCGTCATCAAGGACTTGAAATTGAAGGGCGGCGGCGGTGTCGTCAAGATGGGCACCAAGGTCAAGAACATCCGCCTGGTCGACAGCGACCACGATATCGACTGCAAGATCGACGGCTTCGGTTCCATGAGCCTGAAGACCGAGTTCGTCAAGAAGGTCTAAGGCTTTTGCCTGTCATACGGCGCGCTGGCTTCGTTCCTGCGCGCCGTTTTTTTATTCAGAATCCATGCAAATCGATCATCTCCGCCAGCGCCTGCGCGCCTTGGGCGCCAAGCCCCTGCACGAACAGCGCGTGCTGCGCGACTGGATACAGGGGCAGCCGCACGACCAGGGCCGGCGCCGCGCCGAGGATTTTTTGCCGCTGCCCGTGCGCGAGGCGCTGCCTGCGCTCGATGCCGAACTGCAGGGCATGCTGAAACTGCTCAGCACCCATCCGGGCGCGGACGGTTCCGCGCGCCTGCTGGTGGGACTGCACGATGGCCAGACGGTGGAAAGCGTGCTGCTGCCGCGCGACGGCCTGTGCGTGTCCAGCCAGGTCGGCTGCGCCGTCGGCTGCCAGTTCTGCATGACGGGCCGCGACGGCTTGATCCGGCAAGTGAGCAGCGGCGAGATCGTCGCCCAGGTGGTGCTGGCGCGCACCATGCGTCCCGTGAAAAAAGTCGTCTTCATGGGCATGGGTGAACCGGCGCATAACCTCGCCAATGTGATGGAAGCGATCGAGCTGCTGGGCACCGAGGGCAATATCGGCCACAAGAACCTCGTGTTCTCCACCGTGGGCGACCCGCGCGCCTTCGAGCGCCTGCCGCAGGGAAGGGTCAAGCCGGCGCTGGCCCTGTCGCTGCACACCACCAAGCCGGCGCTGCGCGACCAGCTGCTGCCGCGCGCGCCCAAGCTGTCGCCGCGCGAACTGGTGGACTTTGGCGAAGCGTATGCGCGCCTGACCGGCTACCCGGTGCAGTATCAATGGACCCTGATGGAAGGCGTCAACGATGGCGAGGACGAGATGGACGGCATCGTGGAACTCTTGAAGGGCAAGTACGCGGTGCTGAACATGATCCCGTATAACACCATCGCTGACTTGCCGTTCAAGCGTCCCAGCTGGGAAAAGGCGCGCGCGATCGCCGCCGCCCTGCACGCGCGCGGCGTGCTGACCAAATTGCGCGATTCGGCCGGGCAGGACGTGGAGGGCGGCTGCGGGCAGTTGCGGGCGCGTGAAGCGAAGGGTAGGGTCATTCCCATCCGCGCCAGCGGCGCCTAGAGGCCACCGAGCAAATCGTTTTCATTCAGTATCGCGAATGCGATTTCGGGATGCGCTGCCAGGCAACGGCGCACGGCGGCCGGAATGGCGGCGCGCGTCTTGCGGCACAGGCCGGGCCGTTCCAGCAGGCGGATCTGGAAGCCGCGCACGGTGCGCACTTCGCCGCTGCCCGGTGTGATCTGCAATTCCACGCCCAGGTTGCTCTTCAGCAGCAGCTGCAGCTTCTGCAACTGCGCATGGGTGGCGATGCCGTCGATATGCGCGAGCAGGCGCTTTTCTTCCGTCAGGTTCAGGCGCAGGATGGCAAGGTCCGCCTGCGGATCGTCGAGCAGGCGCTCGCGTTCGCAGTCGCATAACTGCGGCGGACACTCCTTGCGGACTTCAAAATCGACGATACGCATGTGCGGCTTCCAATGGCAACCCCGGATAAATCAAGTATCGTCCGGCACCTGGCGCGTGTCAATCAGCGCGGGCTGAGGATCAGGCGCCATCGGATCGACCCTTGTTCGCTGCCGTGCGGCGGCGTGAGTGGCCTTCCGTCGGGACGAAGTGGGTGGCCCCATTCTGGCACGCATTCGCGCGCGGCCTTGACCGCGTGTCTTGGCGCGTGCGCCGCCCTGTGTTGTAATGTTGCTCATCCCATTTGAACACGCAAGGCCATGAGAACCCGCATCAAGATCTGCTGCATCGCTTCCATCGACGAAGCGCAACTGGCCATCGCCGCCGGTGCCGACGCGCTGGGCCTGGTGGCCGCCATGCCGTCCGGTCCCGGCCCGATTCCCGACGCGCGCATCGCGCAGATCGCCGCCTGGACGCCGCCGCCCGTGGCCACCTTTCTATTGACTGCCGAGACGACGGCGCAGCGCATCGTGGAACACGTGCAGGCCACCCAGCCATCCACCGTGCAGATCGTCGGGCATGTCGATCCCGGCGAAGTGGCGCAGCTGGCGCGGCAGCTGCCGCACGTGCGGCGCGTGCAGGTGATCCACGTGGAGGGGCCAGAGGCGCTGGCGCTGATCCCCGCTTATTCGCCCCATGTGCATGCCTTTTTGCTCGATTCGGGTCGCCCCGGTGCGCGGGTCCCGGAGCTGGGTGGCACGGGCCGCACGCACGACTGGTCCGTCAGTGCGCGCTTCGTGCGCGCCAGCCCCCGTCCCGTCTTCCTGGCCGGTGGCCTGGATGCCGCCAACGTGGCCGATGCCCTGCGCCAGGTGCGTCCCTACGGCATTGACCTGTGCTCGCGCGTGCGCACCGATGGCAAGCTCGACGTCATGAAGCTGGCCCTGCTGATGGCCGCCGTGCGCGACGTGGATGCGGCGCTGTATGCGGAAGGCTGATCGCCGTCGCCAATGCGTTCATCTCGCGCACGAGCGCTGCTGTCAACGCCGCCCCCATGCAGCTGGCCGCGCCATCAGGCGCATGTTCTCCGGGACGATGGTGATGTCCGTGTTGGTTTCGACCAGGCAAGCCTTCCTGGTGCGGTGACTGCCTGATTTGATATTGGCCTGGCCCCGGCATTCGGGTTACAGTGGACAGGTCTGCTGTCACTGCAAAGGAATGGCCATGCTGGAATTGATCGGAGTGCTGGGATTGCTCGTCAGTATTATCGTCAAACTGATTTTCGTCCAGATCGGCGGGGCGGCCGAGGGTAAAGAGGATTGATAGGGAGTCAACCCAACAGCGTAAAGCTGGGGTCAGTTCTTTCGGAATCGGAATACGGTCTATTAGACCGTATTCCCCCGTCGGGTCTGACCCCGGGTTGTCGCCAACATAGCCACGAAATTTTGCGGTGTCTCCACAGCTTGCAAATGACAATTCAATGCTACCCCATCCCACTCCGTCAACTGCAAGCCCGCGCACTTGAGCGCCGCCTCGCGCGCCGTCCACGCCCGCGCCAGGGCCAATGGACGCCGGCCGGCGGGACAGGCGGCCAGTTCATCGGCCGCCTGCGGCCCCAGGTATTCGCGCGCCAGATTCGCCCAGTCGGGAATGTCCTGCACGCGCATCACATCGATGCCGACAGGGCCATGCAGGTGGACGGCGGCCAGCGACAGTCCCTCGTCATGGGAAAATGATAGTCCTGCCGCGCGGCCGGCCAGCAGCAAGCGGGGAGGGGCGCCCGGCATTGACGCCACCGAGACGGCCTCGATGTCCATCTCCAGCCACTGCGCGGCCGCCTCGCGCACGGTCTGGCGCAGGTGAACACGCGCTTGCATGCGGGACGGCGGCGGCACAATGCCGATCACCAGCAAGCCCTCTGCCGACCAGAACATCGTCGAATCCATCAGCTGCGCAGGGGCGCGGCCGGGCAGCCGGCCCAGTTGCTGCCGGCGGGGATATGTTCCCCCTTCATCACCAGGGTCAAGGGGCCCAGGCGCGCGTTGTCGCCTACCCTGGCGCTGTACAGCACGGAGCTGCGCGGGCCCAGGTAGACGCGCTGGCCGATCTCCACGTGGTCGATCTTCATCACGCGGTCTTCGAACAAATGCGTCTGTGGACAGGTGAGGGCGTTCAATTCGCTGTAGTCGCCGATGTGCACGCAGTCGAATTCCGTGAGGTCCGTCGTGTCCATGTAGACGCCGCGGCCGATCTTGCAGCCGAACAGGCGGAAGGCCAGCGGCAGCCATGGCGTGCCGCGCAGGTAACGCATGAAGTTGGGCACGGCGATGCCTTCGTACAGGTTGGTCACGCCTTCCGATATCCACACGAACGGCGTCCACATGGGCGCCGCGTGCTTGCGGTAGCGTCCCAGCAGCAGCCACTTGAACAGCACGACCACCAAAAAATTGCCGATGCCGTAGGCCAGGCCGGCGATAGCCAGGTCGCCCACCACTTCGCCCCAGCGTCCCGCGCCCGCAATCGGCATCACGTCCAGCACCAGGGTGTAGCCGACGGCGATCACCACCGCGTGCGGCGCGACGATGCGGAACGCTTCGATCAGGCTGCGGCCCAGGCGGCGCAACAGCGATGGCTTGAACGTCAGGTGCTCGGCAAAGCCGCTGACCTGCTCGCGCGCGGGCAGGTGCATGGGGGGAGAGCCCAGCCAGGTGTCGCCGCTGTGCATCTGTTCATTGCGCGGCGCATGCGTGTGCACGCCGATCAGCACGTGTTCGGGCAGCGTGGTGCCGTCCGGGATATAGCTGCCGTTGCCGACAAAGCTGCGGTGCGAAATGACGGTGGGGCGCATGGTCATCCAGCCGCCGTCGATCTGCTCGTCGCCCAGCATGACGGCGTCGGCGATGAAGGTGTCGTCGCCCAGGGTCAGCATGTCGGGCACCACGCCCAGCGCCGTCGAAATCTCGGCGCCCTTGCCCACCTTGGCGCCCAGCAGGCGATACCAGTACGGCGCGTACACGGTGGCGTAGATGCCGTGCAGGACGTTCAGGCTCGATTCCTGGATATGGCTGACCAGCCACTTGGCGCAATAGAGATTGCTGTGCATGGGCGAGCTGCCCGGCTTCAGGCGCGGCAGCGCACCCCAGCGGATGGCGGCCGACAGCAGGGCCGTGAGCACGATCAGCACGGCGCTGGCGGGGAAGGCCAGCAGGAAGTAGCGGGCCAGCTGGGTCGTCACGTCGCGGCCCTGCAGCCACGGCATCATTTCGCGCTCGTCGAACCAGTCGATCAGCACGAAGCTGGGGAAGACGGGCATGAAGAACAGCACGGCGATGAGGACCATGCCGAAGCAGAAGAACAGGGTTTCGCCCGTCAGGCGCAGGCGCGAGACGGCGGGGCGCGGCGGCTGGCTGGCCACGTCAAACGCGCCAATGTCGCGCGCGGGAGAACCTGTGTAAACCCGCCCCGCAGGCACCGAGGCGCCATCGGCCAGCGCCGACTGGCCCTCCAGGTGGCCGAAGGCGCCCACACTGGTATTGCCTTCCATGATCGCGTAAGAGCTGATGCAGGCGTCGTCGCCGATGCGGATCTGGCCCAGCAGCAAACGGCCCCGTTCGACCCTGGCATTTTCAAAGTTGACGGCATTGCCCACGCTGACGTTGTCGCCGATGGACAGCAGGTCGGGCGCGCGCAAGGTCATCGAACCGATGACCACTTCCCTGCCCACTTTCGCGCCCAGCGCGCGCAGCCACCAGCTGTTCAGGGACGAGCCGCTGAGCAGGTAGGCGGGCGCCGATTCGACCAGGCGGTCGGCCAGCCACCAGCGGTAGTACGTCACGCCCCACAGCGGATAGCTACCCGGCTTCAAACGTCCGGCGATCAGCCACTTGCCGGCGATCGCGATGGCAAATTCGGCCAGGGTCGCGAGCAAGAACACGCCGATCGAGGCGGCGATGGCGCGCGGCACGGTGTCGCCCGTGTCACCCGTGAAGAAGTGGTAGGTGAAGAAGGGCGCCATCCACTGCGCCATGCGCAAGGTGACGAGGCCCGGCACGGCTGCCGCCTGCGCCGCGCCGCAGATCCAGCGCTTCAGGGTCGATGGCGGCGTCCACTGCGCTTCCGGCGTGGCCAGTGCGGGCGCCTCGTTCAGGACGGCGGCGATCTTGCCGATCTGCCGGTTCTGGTAAATGTCGCGCACCGTCATGTGGGCGTAGGCCGGATCGGCGCGCAGGGCGGACGCCAGGCGCGCGGCCAGGAAGGAGTGGCCGCCGAGGTCGCTGAAGAAGTCCAGTTGGCGCAAGATCGCCTGGCCGGGGAACAGCTTGGCCAGGGCCGCGAACAGGGCCGCTTCGGCCGGCGTTTCCGGCACGTCCGATACACCCGCCTCGCCGGCCGGCGGGGCGGACAAGGGCATGGCCTTCAGGGCCTTCCTGTCGATTTTTCCCGAGGTCAGGCGCGGCATCAGCGGCAGCAATTCAAAACGGCCCGGCACCATATATGGCGGCAAGTGCAGGTTCAGGGCCGCGCGCAGCGTTTTCGCGGCCAGGGCATCGCCGGGCGCCTCGTCGCCGCCGACGATATACGCCACCAGCTGGTCGATGCCGTCATCCTTGCGCAGCAACACGGCCACCGTGCCCACGCCCGCCTGCTGCGCCAGCACGGCTTCGATCTCGCCCAGCTCCACGCGGAAGCCGCGAATCTTCACCTGGTCGTCGGCGCGGCCCAGGCACAGCACCTGGCCATCGGCATCGATGCGGGCCAGGTCGCCCGTGCGGTACAGGCGCGCGTCCTCCTCGCTGCTCGCCCACGGGTTGGGCAGGAATTTTTCCAGCGTCAGGTCGGGCCGGCCCAGGTAGCCGTCGGCCAGGCCGGGGCCGATGATGCACAATTCTCCCGTCTCGCCGCGCGCCAGCAAAGTCAATGGACGGTTTTCTCCCGGCTCGCTCACCTGCAGCACCAGCAAGCCGTAGTTGGGCAGCGGCGTGCCGATGGTCACCGGTTCGCCGGGCCGCAACCGCGCCAGGCTGCACGAGACGGTCGCTTCCGTGGGACCGTAGGTGTTGAACATGGCGCGGCCCGGGCGCGACCAGCGCTCGACCAGGGATTCCGGGCACATCTCGCCGCCCAGATTGATCAGGCGCAGGCTCGGTACTTCCTCGGCGAACAGGGCCAGCAGGGTCGGCACGGCGTGCAGCACGGTGACCTTGTTTTCGGCCAGCGCGCGCGGCAAGGCTTCCGGGTCGCCCGAGATATCCTTGGGACCGAGCCACAGGGTGGCGCCCACCAGGTAGGCGATCCAGATTTCTTCGAACGACATATCGAAGGCGACGGAAAAACCCTGGTAGACGGTGTCGGCTTGCGTCACTTCCAGCACGGCGTTTTCGCTGCGCAGGAAGTGGCAGATGCTGCGCTGATTGATCAATATGCCCTTGGGCTTGCCCGTGGAGCCGGACGTGTAGATCACGTACGCGGGATGTTCGGGCAGCACGCTTGCGCGCGCGGGCAGCACTTCGCCCGGCGCGGCGGGGGCCAGCAGGCTTTCCGCCGTCCACACGGGGCGCTGGATGCCCGCGTCAAACAGGCGCGGCGCGAATTGCGCGCAGCTGACGACGCCAGCGCCATTGGCGTCATCGAGGCACACTTGCAGGCGCTCGACGGGCGTGTCTTCATCGACGGGCAGCCAGGCGGCGCCCGCCTTGGCGATGGCCGCCTGCATCAGCAGCAGCGGGGCGCCGCGCGGCAGCCACAGGGCCACGATGTCGCCGGGCTTGACGCCAGCCGCCACCAGGCGCGACGCGGCCAGGCCAGCCTGGGCATCGAGTTGCGCATACGTGATGCGGCGTCCGCCATCGATCAGCGCGATCTGCTGGGGGCAGCGGTGGGCCGTCGCTTCCAGCAGGTCGGCCAGCACTTCCTCGCGCAGCAGATCGGCTCGCGGCGGGCCGTACAGGATGTCGGCGTGGGTGGAAGGAGTGCCTGGGCTGACTGCGGTGAAATCGTTCATGGATGACGCTTATCTGTGATGCGGAGTATGGAATCTGACGGGCTGCGCGTGGCGCGGCACAGTCGATACATTACAGCACGCAAGACATTTCAGCGTTGCAGAACGGGGAATTTTGCGGGGCTTTCGGCAATTGTGTGGCTGCAGGCTCAACTGCCATGATTACGGAATGTAAATCGCTGAAACATGGCGCCGATTTGCGCCAACGTGTGCGCCGCCGGATAGCCGTGCAGGGGGCGGCCCGCCAGCGCCGCGTCCGCGCAGCCTTCGGCGCGGAACTGCTGCAGTACGTAGTTGTCGACGCCTTTGGCGGCCAGGGTGGTGGCCAATGCCAGCAACTGTTCATCCGGCAGCAGGTCCGGGTGGGTGGTGGTGCGGCACTCATAGGGCACGCCGCTGGCCAGGATGGCGTCCAGGCAGGCGCGCGCCGGATCGCCGCTGCCAGCCACGCCGGTCACATGACGATAGCCGGCAAACGGCGCCTTGATGTCGAAGCCGACCCAGTCGACCAGGGGCAGCACTTCCTGCAGGCGCTGCGGATAGATGCAAGCCGTGTGCAGGCCGATGCCGAACCCCAGTTCCCTGACGTCCAGCATGGCGCGCCCCAGCGCCGGGTCCATGCACGCTTCGCCGCCGCTGAAGACGACGGCATCGACCAGGCCCACGCGGCGGCGCAGCCAGGCCAGCACGTCCTGCCACGGCATGGTGCCCTGCGGCGTGCGCGCCTGCAGGTGCGGATTGTGGCAATAGCCGCAACGCCAGGGGCAGCCCTGCACGAACACCACGGCGGCCAGCTTGCCCGGGTAGTCGGTGGCGGAAAAGGGCGTCAGGCCGCCCACTTTCAACTCAGCCACGGCAGGCGGGCTGGCCAACCCGGGCGCTCGCTTCCGTAAAATACTGGCGCTCGTGGAATTCGCCCTGCTTGCCGATGTTGAACGAGGCGACGGGGCGGTGGTAGCCCATCACGCGGGTCCAGATTTCGCAGCGCTGGCGTTCGCTGTCGAGCAGGGTGATGGCGGGAGTGAAGTCGGGACGTGCATTCATGGTGTTTCCTTGAGTGGGTGAGCGAGATCGGACTGCTTGCGGGCGATCAGTTCCGCGTCGCAGGTGGGACAGAATTCATGTTTGCCGGCCAGGTAGCCATGGCGCGGACAGATGGAAAACGTGGGCGTGACCGTGATATAGGGCAGCGAGAAGCGGCTCAGGGCGCGTTTCACCAGCTCGCGGCAGGCGTTCGCGTCCGACAGCGCTTCCGTCATGTACAGGTGCAGCACCGTGCCGCCCGTGTACTTGCGCTGCAGCGCGTCCTGCAATTCCAGGGCCTCGAACGGGTCGTCCGTATGGCCGACGGGCAGCTGCGACGAGTTCGTGTAATACGGATTGTCCGTGGTGCCGGCCTGCAGGATGGCGGGATAGCGCTTGCGGTCTTCGCGGGCGAAGCGGTAGGTGGTGCCCTCGGCCGGCGTCGCTTCCAGGTTGTACATATGGCCCGTCTCTTCCTGGAATTGCACCATGCGGGCGCGCACGTGGTCGAGCAGGCGCATGGCCAGCGCATGACCTTCTGGCGCCGTGATGTCGTAGGCGTCGCCGCTGAAATTGCGGATCATTTCGTTGATGCCGTTGACGCCCAGGGTGGAAAAGTGGTTGCGCAGGGTGCCCAGGTAGCGCTTCGTGTAGGGGAACAGGCCTTGCTGCATCAGTTCCTCGATGGTGTGGCGCTTGATTTCCAGGCTGGTCTTGCCCAGTTCCAGCAGGCGGTCCAGATCGGCCAGCAAGGCTGGCTCGTCGCCGCGCCACAGGTGGCCCAGGCGCGCGCAGTTGATGGTCACCACGCCCAGGGAACCGGTCTGCTCGGCCGAGCCGAACAGGCCGTTGCCGCGTTTCAGCAGTTCGCGCAAGTCCAGCTGCAATCGGCAGCACATGGAGCGGATCATGTTCGGCTTGAGTTCCGAATTGATGAAGTTCTGGAAGTAGGGCAGGCCGTAGCGGGCCGTCATCTCGAACAGGCGTTCCGCATTTTCGCTATGCCAGTCGAAGTCCTCGGTGATGTTATACGTCGGGATGGGGAAGGTGAAGACGCGGCCCTTGGCGTCGCCCGCCATCATGATCTCGATGTAGGCGCGGTTGATCATGTCCATCTCCGCCTGCAGCTCGCCATAGCTGAAGCCCATCTCCTGGCCGGCGATGACGGGAATCTGCTCGCGCAGGTCGTCCGGGCAGACCCAGTCGAAGGTGAGGTTGGTAAACGGCGTCTGCGTGCCCCAGCGCGATGGCACGTTGAGGTTGAAGATCAGCTCCTGCATGTACTGGCGCACGTCTTCGTAGCGCAGGCTGTCCTTGCGGATGTAGGGCGCCATGTAGGTGTCGAAGGAGCTGAACGCCTGCGCGCCGGCCCATTCGTTTTGCAGGGTGCCGAGGAAATTGACGATCTGCCCGATGGCGCTCGACATGTGTTTCGGAGGACCCGATTCGATCTTGCCCGGCACGCCATTCAAGCCTTCGTGCAGCAGGGTGCGCAGCGACCAGCCGGCGCAATAGCCGGCCAGCATGTCGAGGTCGTGGATGTGCAGCGCCGCTTCGCGGTGCGCCGCGCCCACTTCCGGCGGATACACCTGGTCCAGCCAGTAGTTGGCGATGACCTTGCCCGACACATTGAGTATCAGGCCGCCCAGCGAGTAACCCTGATTGGCGTTGGCGTTCACGCGCCAGTCGCGCCGCTCCAGGTATTCATTGATGGACGCGGCGACATCGACCTGGCCGCGTGTGGGGGAAACTGCATTTGTCGTCATGAAACCTCCAATAAACACAACATGCGGTGTTTTTATGGAGATTAATCACTAAATGTAGTGACGTCAAAGGGCGCGTGCAGTTGCGTGACGAATCCTTGATGCAGGTGAAAAAACCACCTTAGCCGGTTTTGTTCCAGCGCGTTTCGCGCAGGATCAGCCAGCTCGCGCAAAAGAACGCGGCGCCGCAGGCGGCGATGCTGGCGACGGAGGCGGGCAGCACGTGCGCCCAGATTTCCAGCGGCGAATAGGTACTCCAGCTGGCCACGCGCGCGTCGAAGGTGACGTAGTTCGCCAGCAGCCAATAGACGGCCAGCAGGCCCGTGCAGAAGGCAGCCTGACGCAGCAGCGGCATTTGGCGGCGCGCGAACACGGCCAGCAGGAATAGCAGCAGCACGCCCGGATACGCGCCCAGCACCTCCGGCGACAGCACGGAGATGGTCCCTGCGTCATAGCCATCGACCGGGCCGGCCCACTGCACTTGCAGCGCGGTGAGGAACAGGGTGAGCAGGAAAATCAGCAGCGGTTTGCGGGTCATGGCGGGCAATCGGACAGGGAGAAAAGTGGGCATTTTACAGCCAGGTCAAGCAAGTTGAACGCGCGCCAGCCATGCATGCATTCCTTCACCTGCGTCAAGGACTGGGCGGTATGGGCGGGGCTATAGTCTGCACCCTGAGCCGATACAGGACTGTGAACATCATGATGCTTGAATCAACCACCGCCACCCGCGTGGCCGGACCGCTGGAACTGGTCTGCCCCGCCGGCAGCCTGCCTGCCTTGAAAGCGGCCGTCGACAATGGCGCCGACACCGTGTACCTGGGTTTTCGCGATGCCACGAATGCGCGCAATTTCGCCGGCCTCAATTTCGACGAGAAGGCCATCGCCGAAGGCGTGCGCTACGCCCATCAATATGGACGCAAGGTGCTGCTGGCGCTGAACACCTATCCGCAGCCGCACAACTGGGCCGTGTGGCGCAGCGCCATCGACCGCGCCGCGCAGGCCGGCATCGACGCCATGATCGTGGCCGATCCTGGCCTGATGGCGTATGCAAGCGAGCACCACCCGCAGCTGCGCCTGCACCTGTCCGTGCAGGGCTCGGCCACCAATTACGAGGCCATCAATTTTTACCGCGAACACTTCGGCATCGCCCGCGCCGTGCTGCCGCGCGTGCTGTCGATGGCGCAGGTGGAGCAGCTGATCGCCAAGACGGAAGTCGAGATCGAGGTCTTTGGCTTCGGCAGCCTGTGCGTGATGGTCGAAGGGCGCTGCGCGCTGTCGTCGTATGCGACGGGCGAGGCGCCGAATACGCACGGCGTGTGCTCGCCGGCGAAATCCGTGCGCTGGCTGGAAACGCCGAACGGCCTCGAATCGCGCCTGAACGGCGTGCTGATCGACCGCTACGCGCCCGGCGAAAACGCCAGCTATCCCACCCTGTGCAAGGGGCGTTTCGAAGTCAACGACGAAGAGTATTACGCCATCGAGGAGCCGGCCAGCCTGAATACGCTGGCGCTGCTGCCGCAACTGATCGCCATGGGCGTGCGGGCCGTGAAAATCGAAGGGCGCCAGCGCAGTCCCGCCTACGTGGCGCAAGTCACGCGCGTGTGGCGCGAAGCGATCGACGCCTGCCGCGAAGGCAATGCGCGCTACGCCGTCAAGCCGGGCTGGATGGCGGCCATGGACAAGTTGGCCGAGGGCCAGCAGCACACTTTAGGTGCTTACCATAGATCTTGGAAATAGAGGATGAACATGCTGAAGCTTTCACTGGGTCCCTTGCTGTACTACTGGCCGCGCGCCACCGTTTTCGAGTTTTACCAGCAGATCGCCGGCAGCGCCGTCGATGTCGTGTACCTGGGCGAAACCGTGTGCTCGCGCCGGCATGAGGTGCGCCTGGCCGACTGGCTCGATATCGCCGACATGCTGGCCGCTGCCGGCAAAGAGGTGGTGCTGTCGACGCAGGCGCTGATCGAGGCGGGCGCGGAACTGGCGACCCTGCGCCGCATCACGGGCAATGGCCGCTACGGCGTCGAGGCCAACGACATGGGCGCCGTGCACTGCATGGAAAAGGGCACGTCCTTCGTCGCCGGCCCCCATTTGAACCTGTTCAACGGCCCCAGCCTGCAACTGCTGGCGCGCCTGGGCGCGCGGCGCTGGGTGATGCCGCTGGAAATGGGGCAGACGGCGCTGGCCGAGATGCAGCGCCAGAAACCGGAAGGGCTGGAGACGGAAGTATTCGCCTACGGCCGCATGCCGCTGGCGTTTTCCGCGCGCTGCTTCACGGCGCGCAACCGCAACCTGCCGAAGGACGATTGCGGCTACAGCTGCCTGGAAGAGCCGGACGGCCTGCTGCTGCGCACGCGCGACGAAGTGCCCTTCCTCGTGCTGAATGGCACGCAGACGCAGTCGGCGCTGGTCTACAACCTGGTGCGCGAACTCGATGCCATGCGCGACATGGGTGTGGCGGTGGCGCGCATCAGCCCGCAGGCCATGCACACGGAACAAGTCATCGCCACCTTCGACCGCGCCCGCCGCGGCCAGGTCAGCGGCGTTGGCGCTCAGGCCCAGCTGGCGGCCTGCCAGCCGGCCGGCGCCTGCGACGGCTACTGGCACGGCCAGCCCGGAATGGAACAGCACGCCGCTCATTGAACGCATCGAAAGGAAGCACCATGCAAGATCAACTGGAAAGATTGCCCGTCCCGGCCAAGCCCGCCATGAGCAAGCCCGCCATGTCGTACCGGCTGCCCGAACCGCTGGCCGAATTGCTGTCCAAGCTGCCGCCGTATCCCGCCTCCTGGCTGTTCGTGCAAGGCTTGAACCGCTTGCTGGCGCCGCAATTGCCCGACGACGTGCGGCGCAGCCTGGAGGGGCGCAGCCTGCGCTTGCGCCTGCTCGATGCGGGCATCGCCTTCGATTTCGAGTGGCAGGGCACGGTGTTCGTGGCGGAGCGCTATGTCGACGTGCCGGACCTGTGCATCGCCGCCAGCGTGCATGATCTGATGCTGCTGGCGCGGCGCCAGGAAGATCCGGACACGCTGTTCTTCAGCCGCCGCCTGAGCCTGGAAGGCGATACGGAACTGGGCCTGCTGTTCAAAAATACGCTCGACGCCATCGAGTTGCCGCCGTTTGACTTGCAGGCGTTGGGACCGCGCCGCGTGCTGGCGCATCTGCGCGACCGGGGCGCGCGGGAAGGCTGAGCGGAAAAGAGCGGCAGCGTTCAGTGGCGGCAGTGGCCGCAGGCGCCGCTGCACGAGCCCAGCTGTTCTTCGTCCGTCGCCTCGCCCATGAAACCGGCGTCGTTGACGGCGGCCAGCAGGCGTTCCTGCGTGGCCAGCCGTTCGTCAAATTGCACCGTGGCGCCGTGGCGCGCCAGCGAGACGCACACGGTGGCCACGCCGGTGACGGCTTCGAGCGCACCCGTCAACCTGTCGGCGCAGCCTTCGTGATCCATCCCGATAATATTCAAGCGCGCTGTCTGCATGGGTTCCTCTTGTTTTTCAGATAAAAAAACAGCGTAGGCGAGGGGTATGCATGCCGTCCAGAGCAGCACGCAAGATTTATTTTGTATTTGCGGTTTTGTTGATCTGGATTAATTCCAGCCTCTCCTGCTCAGTCCAAAACTGCTGGTGTTTTATACACAGTTGCCGTATTCCAGTCGACAAGCGTGCTCTGCTGCGCGATACTGCCATCCTGATAAGAACGCTATGCAAGCGCTGGAAAGGCGGGGCCATGCAGCGCCGCCCCCTGCTCAAGTTCGCCGCGCTGTGGCCGTTGGGCGTGGCCGCCGCCGGCACCTCGCCGCCGCTGCCGCTCGTGTATCCGCGCCACCAGGCACTCGATGATCCGCAGCAAGGTTATGTGACGGCCTTGCTGCAACAGGCGCTGGCGCGTTCGGGCCAGGATTATGTCTTGCGCCGCTCCGAACTGCGCATGGTGCAGACGCGCGCGATGCAGGAAATCGCCATGGCGTCGGGCAGCGTCGATGTCGTCTGGACCATGACGAGCCGCGCGCGCGAAACGCAATTGCTGCCGGTGCGCATTCCCATCGACCGCGGTTTGATCGGCTGGCGCGTGGCCCTGATCCAGGCGCGCCAGCCGCAGCTGCTGCGCGACGTGCGCAGCATCGCCGCCCTGGCGCGGCTGTCGGCCGGCCAGATGCGCGACTGGCCCGACTCCGCCATCCTGCAGGCGAATGGCTTGCGCCTCGATACCTCGAGTACCTATGAGGGCCTGTTCCAGCAACTGGCGGCGGGGCGCATCGACTACTTTCCCCGTTCCGTGATCGAGGCGCAAAGCGAGCTGGCCAGTCATGCGCAATTGCCGCTGGCACTCGACGCCCACCTGGTCATCCGCTACCCGGCCGCGTTGTACTTTTTTGTCGGCAAGCACCGGCCGGAATTGGCCCGCCACATTGAAACGGGACTGGAAACCATGCTTGCCGATGGCAGTTTCGCGCAGCTGTTCCAGCGACATTTCGGCCACCTCGCGCAGGGTCTGAAGCTGTCCCATCGGTATGTGCTGGAGCTGGCCAATCCCGACTTGCCGAAGGAGACGCCGCTGGCGCGCAAGGCACTTTGGTATCGTCCAAAACATTACTAATAGTATTGTTGATCAGTGTCAAATAGCCGCTTCAATCGTGCGCAGGATGTTTGCTGAAACACAAGGCGAGTTCAACAGAACACCTGTTGACACTTGTAAAATTTTCACCGAACATGATTCCACGTTGCAACCTTTCCCCAGCACGGGCCTCCATGGCCAGTGCTGCGCGGGAAGCCGTGCGCCCGTTCAACAGCCAGCTGCCGTCAGCCGCTGAACGCCCCGTTCCCTTGTAACCATCCGTTATCTTTTCGAAGGTTTTCCCATGCTCGATTCGATCACGTCCGTATTGCACCAGGTGCCGGAACTGGCCCTGTTCCTGGCGCTGGCGCTCGGTTACGCGGTAGGGCAGATACGCTTCGGTCCCATCCAGCTCGGTGGCGTGTGCGGCACCCTGATCGCGGCGCTGCTGATCGGCCAGCTGGGCATCACCCTGGACGCCAGCGTCAAGAATGTCTTCTTCATGCTGTTCATCTTTGCCCTCGGCTATGCGGGCGGTCCCCAGTTTTTTGCCAATCTGAATGCCAAGGGCTTGCGCTTGGGAATACTCTGCCTGATCGAAGTGGTGGTGGTGTTGGCGCTGGTGCTGCTGGCCACGCGTTTCCTGGGCCTGGACCAGGGGACGGCGGCCGGCATGATGGCGGGCGCGGCGACGGAGTCGGCCGTCGTCGGCACGGCCACGGACGCCATCTCCAAGCTGGCACTGCCGGCCGCCCGCATCGCCGAGTTGCAGGCCAACGTGGTCACCGCGTATTCGATCACGTATATCTTCGGCCTGATCGCCATCGTCATCGCCACCAGCCAGATTTTCCCGCTGTTGCTGCGCGTTAACCTGCGCGAAGAAGCGGATAAATTATGGGAAAAGATGGGCGGCGCGCAGACCGATGGCGACGGGGTGCAGGCGACGCCGGACATGGTGGGCCGCGCCTACCGCATCAGCCGCGGCGCGGGGCGCCGCCTCGATGCCTTGCAGCATATTTTCGCGGGCCGCGCCAGCATCACGCGCGTGCGCCGGCATGGCAAGGTCTTGCCCTTGGAACCTGCGCTGCGCCTGCGCAACAACGACGAAGTGCTGGTGATCGGCCACCGTCCCGCGCTGGTGGCGGCCGAAGCCATCCTGGGCGAGGAATTTGCCGACACGACGGGCTTGAACATGGCCGTCTCCGCCGTGGAAGTGCTGCTGCAGCAAGCATCGCTGGTCGGCCAGCCCTTGCGCCAGCTGGCCTTGCCCTCCGGCGTGCACGTGGCGGCCGTCGTGCGTGGCGAATACAGCATGCCGCCCCTGCCGGACATGGCCCTGCAGCGCGGCGACGTGCTGCGCCTGTACGGCACGACGCAAGGGCGCGAGCTGAATGCGGCGCTGGCCGCCATCGGCAAGCGCGTGCCCACCGGCGATCGCAGCAATGTCGTCTACGCCAGCATCGGCATCGTGCTGGGGGTGTATATCGGCGGCTTCAGTGCCAAGCTGGGCGGCATCCCCTTTTCGCTGGGCACGGGCGGCGGCGCCTTGCTGACGGGCCTCGTGTTCGGCTGGTACCAGGCGAGAAAACCGGGCATGCAGGGCATCCCGCCCAGCGCGCTCGACATGATGAAGGATATCGGCCTGGCCACCTTCATCGCCTGCGTGGGCCTGGCCTCGGGACCGCAGGCGATCGATCTGATCCGCCAGTACGGGCTGTCGCTGCCGCTGATGGGCGTATTGATCGCCGTCATCCCCGCCTCGCTCTCCTTGCTGGTAGGCCACTTTTTCCTCAAGCTGGAAGCGCCCGTGCTCTTGGGCGCCATTGCCGGCCAGCAGTGCAGCACGCCGGCCCTGTCGGCCGTGCAGAACGCTGCCGGCAATTCCACGCCCTTGCTGGGCTACACGATTACCTATGCGATTTCGAACGTGGTGCTGCCTCTGCTGGGGCCGCTCATCGTGGCCCTGGCCGGCTCCGTCCACGCATGAGCAGCTTGCAAGAGCACAGGCAGTAAAGAATTCCTTCAACACGAAAGGCGGTCTGTATGGAATGGTTGCATGAGTTATTCAAGAAGTCGCCCGAAATTGCCTTGTTTCTCTCCCTGGCAGTGGGCTACTACATCGGCAAGATCAAGTTCGGCTCGTTTCAGCTGGGCGGGGTTGCCGGTTCACTGCTGGTGGCGGTCCTCGTCAGCCAGGTAGGCGTCGCCATCGATCCCGGCGTCAAGTCGGTGCTGTTCGCGCTGTTCATTTACGCGGTCGGCTATGAAAGCGGGCCGCAGTTCTTCAATTCCCTGGGCCGCCAGTCGGTGCGCGAAATTATCCTGGCCGTCGTGCTGGCCGTGACGGCGCTGCTGACGGTGGTCATCATGGCCAAGGTCTTTGGTCTGGACAAGGGCCTGGCGGCCGGCGTGGCGGCGGGCGGCTTGACGCAGTCGGCCATCATTGGCACGGCCGGCGACGCGATCACCAAGCTGGGCCTGGCGGCCGACGAGGTGGCGCGCCTGCAGGGCAACGTGGCCGTCGGCTATGCCGTCACCTACGTGTTTGGCTCGTTTGGCGCCATCATCGTCTGCGTCAACATCTTGCCGAAACTCATGGGGCGCACCATCCGCGAAGATGCGATCAAGGCGGAAACGGCGCTGCAGGCGGGCGTGCAGGTGCTGGGGCCGGGCCAGACGCCGGCCGCGCCCGACCTGATCGGCCGCATCTACGACGTGGGCCCGGGCGCCGGGCGATCCGTGGCGGAGATCGAAAGCGCCCATCCGAACACGGCCATCACCATCGAGCGCGTGAAACGCAATGGCCAGATCATCGACGTCAGCCCGGACCTGGTGCTGGCGGCCGACGATATCGTGCTGCTGGTGGGCCGGCGCGAAGCCATGCTCAGCGTCTCTTCGCAGCTGGGCAAGGAATTGCACGCCGTCGAAGGCATGGAGCTGGTCATGCAGCGCCGCGACATGGTGCTGACCAACAAGGCTTACCACAACAAGACGGTGGGCGAAATCCGCAATGCGACGGCGCCGGGCGTGCGCCATGGCATCTTTGTCGTCCAGCTGAGCCGCATGGGCAAGATCTTGCCCATGCAATCGGAAACCGTTGTGCAGACGGGCGACGTGGTGACCATCTATGGCGCCGAGCAGGACGTCAAGCGCGTGGCGGCCGAAGTGGGCTACATGATCGTGCCGAGCGCCAAGACGGACTTCGTCTACATGGGCGCCGGCCTCGTCGTCGGGCTGCTGGTGGGCTTGCTGGTGGCGCGCATCGGCTCGATTCCGCTGACCCTGGGCAGCGGCGGCGGCGTGTTGCTGTCGGGCCTGGTATTCGGCTGGTTCCGCGCCAAGCGCCAGACGTTTGGCTACATGCCCAGCGGCGCCGTGCAAATCCTCAAGGATCTGGGCCTGGCCGGTTTCGTTGCCGTCGTCGGCCTCACGTCCGGCCTGCAAGCCGTGCAAACCGTGCGCGAACACGGCCTGACCCTGTTTGGCGTGGGCGTCGTCGTGACCATCCTGCCGATGATCTTGACCATGCTGATTGGCCGCTACATCTTGCGTTATGACAACGTCGCCATCTTCGCGGGCGCCTTGTCCGGTTCGCGCAGCGCCAATCCCGCGTTCGGCGAAGTGCTGAACGCGGCGCAAAACTCGATTCCCACCGTGCCGTTCGCCATCACGTATGCCTTGGCCAACGTTTTCCTGACCTTGCTGGGGCCGCTGATCGTGGCCTTCGTCTGAGTCTGCATGTATGTGCAAGAACCTTCAACATTGTCCGTCTATAAGGAGTAGCAAAAATGGATTTCAGTAACCCAAGCAAACTCGCCCTGTTGAGCCCCTTCGAATTGAAGGATGCGCTGATCCAGACGGCCAAGCAAAGCAACCGTTTGATGCTGAACGCGGGCCGCGGCAACCCGAATTTCCTGGCGACCACCCCACGCCACGGCTTCTTCCAGTTCGGCCAGTTCGCCATGACGGAAGCGGAGCGTTCGTATGTGTACATGGACGACGTGGGTGGTTTTCCCACGCGCGAGGGCATCGAGGCGCGCTTTGAAATCTTCGTGCGCCAGCACGAAGGCACGCCCGGCGTGCACTTCATCGAGGCGGCCGTGTCATACGTGCGCGACCAGCTGGGCCTGAGCGCAGGCGACTTCATCTATGAGATGTGCGAAGCCATTCTCGGTTGCAACTACCCCGTGCCGGACCGCATGCTGCGCCTGTCCGAGAAAATCGTCGGTCAGTATATCCACCGCGAAATGATCGGCGACCATCCATTCATCGGCAACTTTGACATGTACGCCGTCGAGGGCGGCACGGCGGCCATGACGTATCTGTTCGCCAGCCTGAAATCGAACCACATCATCCAGGAAGGCGACACGATCGCCCTGGGCATGCCGATCTTCACGCCCTACATCGAAATTCCCCAGCTCAACGACTACAAGCTGAACACCGTGCACGTCGATGCGCCGCAATCGAACAACTGGCAATTCACCAAGAAGGAACTGGACAAGCTGCTCGATCCGAAAGTGAAAGCCTTCTTCCTCGTCAACCCCAGCAATCCGCCGTCCGTCAAGATCGATGACGAGACCCTGGAATACATCGCCAAGATCATCAAGAAGCGCCCGGACCTGATCATATTGACCGATGACGTGTATGGCACTTTTGCCGACAATTTCGTCTCGCTGTTCGCCATTTGTCCGTTCAACACCATCCTCGTGTATTCGTTCTCGAAATACTTCGGCGCGACGGGCTGGCGCATGGGCGTGGTGGCCACGCATGAAAACAATGTGCTCGACGACAAGATCGCCAAGTTGCCGGAAACCATCAAGAAGCAGCTCGATGCGCGCTATCACTCGATCACCACGGAGCCGCGCCAGCTGAAATTCATCGACCGCCTGGTGGCCGACAGCCGCACGGTGGCGCTGAACCACACGGCCGGCCTGTCCACGCCCGTGCAGGCGCAGATGACCTTGTTCTCGCTGTTCTCGCTGATGGATGAAGAGCAAAAGTACAAGCAGTCGATGAAGCGCATCGTGCTGCGCCGCAAGGAAGCGCTGTACCGCGAATTGGGCTTGCCGATGGTGCACGACGCCAACTCCGTGCGCTACTACCACCTGCTGGACATGGAGTCCTTGGCCGCGCAGATGCATGGCGTGGAGTTTTCGCAGTGGCTGCTGAAAAAGCTGAAGCCGAACGAAGCGCTGTTCCGCCTGGCCGAGGAAACGGGCGTCATCCTGCTGCCGGGGCGCGGCTTTGGCACCACGCATCCGTCCGGCCGCGTGTCGCTGGCCAACCTGAACGAATACGACTACGCCAACATCGGCCGCGCCATCCGCAACATGGCGTCCGAGTTCTTTGCCGTGTTTGAAAAGGAAAAGGAGAAGGGCGGCAAGAAGGCGAAGAAGTAAGCCGCTAGCCGCTTGGTCTGAGTGAAACGGGCGCCCCGCAAGAGGCGCCCGTTTTTATGTGGGTGCGCCCAGCATGGGCGCACTCCTGTGGGTGAAAGTCCCGCCGTAAGCT
>NZ_JCAQAV010000038.1:0-52779 GCF_059617925.1 Janthinobacterium sp. JF4
AACACCACCAACCGCATGAGAGGAATAATACAAGGTCGGATTAGCGGCGCAGCCGAGGCGCGGCAACGCCGCGCGTAATCCGACGCATTGTTGGCGCCTATGGTGATGTCGGGTTACGCGCGCAGCGCTGACCCGACCTACAACCCGGCCGACGACGCATCCACCGGCACAATCCGGTACACGCAGCGCCGCCCCCCTTCCAGCAGATATTCGCTGCGCGCCACCGTGCAATCGCCCCCCAGTACCCGCTGAAAGATGGCCAGCTCCGAGCGGCAGAAATTCTGGCACGCCGTGGCCGCCGCGCAAATCGGGCAATGGTTTTCCACCAGCAAGACACTGCCATCGTCCTGCGGCTGCGCATGGGCCATGTAGCCCTCGCCATCGCGCGCCCGCGCCAGGCTGTCGACCCGTTGCGCCAGATCATCCTGCGGGTCGACCAGCTTGCCGTAGGCGGCTTCGCTGCTGCGCTCGCGCGCGCCGATCAGTTTATCCAGGCCCTCGTCGCCAAACAGGGCTTTGACTTGCGCTATCAATTCCAGGGTCAGGTCGGCATGGCGGTCGGGGAAGCGCGCGTGGCCCACTGA
The DNA here is from genome assembly GCF_059617925.1 of Janthinobacterium sp. JF4. Classification (NCBI taxonomy): domain Bacteria; kingdom Pseudomonadati; phylum Pseudomonadota; class Betaproteobacteria; order Burkholderiales; family Oxalobacteraceae; genus Janthinobacterium; species Janthinobacterium sp. JF4. The sequence goes on from NZ_JCAQAV010000038.1 coordinate 585, forward strand.
CGTCAGCTGCCAGCGCCGCGACGGGCGCCCCACCTTGTCGGCCACGTCTTCGAAAGCCACCTGGCCACGCTCGTGCGCCGCTTCGAGCTGGCGCCGCGCGCCCATGGAGGTGATATCGAGCAAGGCCGCCAGTTGCTGCGCCGTTTGCGGCCCGCGCATCTTCAGCAGGAACAGCGTCTGCTCGGAGGTGTTCATGCCGCTGCCTTGGCGTCGACGGCGCCGTCCAGCTGGCGGCGCCAGGCCGCCATGCGCCAGGCGGCCCAGGCGGCGCACACGGCGCCCGCGACGAGGATCAGCCGCGTGTCGATCAGGGTCAGCACGGAGCCGCTGAGGGCGACGACGATGTTGGCGATGCAAAAAGTGGTGGCCAGCAAGCCCATCACGGCGCCCTGCCCGTGCGCGCTGAAGCGCTCGGCGCACCAGCCCTGGATCACCGTGTTGTACAGCGCATTCGGAATGCCGAACAGCACGATGGCGGCGATGCCCACCCAGATGTTACCCAGTGCCAATATCCCTACGGCCAGCGCCACGCCGCACGCATACCAACTGGCCCGCAGCAACGGCGCATGGCGGCTGGGACCGCCCGCCAGCAGCGAGGTGATGGTCATCGTGCCGCACAGGCCCACATTCACCCAGGCAATCTCCTGCGCATGGTAGTTGGCCGTCTCGACCAGCCACAACGGATAGAACTCGTAGAAACTGGCCACGCCGCACGTCAGCGCCAGTTGCACGATGAACAGGGTGCGCAGCTCGTCATGGCGCAGCAGGTTCAGCGAATGGCGGTCGCGCGCCACTTGCCACCACGACGTCGTCAATAGCGAAGGCGTTTCGCGCGGCAAGCCGGCGGCCACCAGCACGGCGACGAGCATCAGGGCGGCGGCGGCGATCCAGAATGGCACCGTCACGCCCCAATGCAGGGTGGCGCCCGCCAGGATCGGGCCCACCAGCCAGCCCAGGTAAAATGCGCCGTTCAGCCACGACATGGCGCGCAGGCGCAGCGGCCCCGTCAGCTGGTCGGCCAGCATGGCGCGCGCCACGGCGCCGTTCCCTTCCAGCAAACCCGTGATGAAACGGGCGACGATGAACAGGGGATAAGACTGGATCACCAGCGCCCAGGCCGTAATCGCGTGGCCGATGGCGGCGCCCACGGCCGTACGCATCAGCAAGGGACGGCGGCCATAGCGGTCCGACAAGGGGCCCAGCAGAGCCGAGCCGATCAGCAAGCCCAGCGGATTGATAGTCAGCGCCAGGCCGAACAGCAATTTCGACGGCAAGCCGAGGAAATTATTGAAGGCATTCGGCGCCTCGGCCGCAAACAACGGTGGCAGGATCGGATACGGCAGCGAGGCGCCGATGGTCGACAGCAGCGCCAGCAGGCAGGCGGCGGAAATCAGGATGATGTTTTTCATGCGGACTCGATGGATAGTGTCTGGCCAGACTACGTGACCATGCCACATAAGTAAACCATAATGTTTATTAATTGCGCCAGGCGTTGCCGCCATGACGCGAAACGTGCGCACCATCGCCTCGGCTATCATGCCCCCATGAATCACGTTTAACAGGACAAACATGACACTGTCAGAAATGGAACGGCAACACGGCTTCACCTACCCTTCACTGTATCTTCAACTGGAACGCGACGGCATGCTCGGCGTGGGTGAATATGGCCCCGACTGGTACAAGCTGGTGTATCCCACATTGAAGGACCGGCCCACCTTGCTCCTGCATGCCGACGATTTCGAGTTGCTGAGCGTCAAGGCCGTAGCGGCAGCCATGGAAGAACTGGCCGATCCCGACGACTACCGGCAAGTCGATCCCGCCTTCCGCTTCATCCCGTTCGCGCAAACGGGCGCCGGCGACCACTACTGCTTTTTCGCGGCCAGCCAGCACGATGGCGAACTGCCCGTCGTGCTGCTGTGGCACGACCAGAATGAAGCCCAGTACCTGGCGAAAAACCTGCAGGACTTCCTGTTTCAGATGCTGCTCAACAGCATGGCCGACCAGGATACCTACAACGAGGTCAGCGACGAGGAATTCAAGGATCAGCTGGCAAAGACCCTGGCCACCCACGCGCGCTACCTGACGGCGCGGCAAGCCGAGGTGCTGCAAACGCTGCTGGCCAGGGACATCATCGATTACGACGTGGCGCTGCCGAAGGGCAGAAAAGAAGCGCACCGGGGTTTGCTGACCGATATCGAACTGGCCGGCCTGCGCGAGGAACTGATTCCCTACGATCAGTTCGACCACTGTTTTGCCTACAGCGCGGCTGACTGAACATAAAATCGCTGGGCAAGCGGCGGCTGAAGGTTTAAACTGTATATAAACACAGTAAACCGATCACCTTGCCCTATTGTCCCCATGTTGAGAGTCCTGGAAAATCCCCTGTACTATCTGGATAATTTCCAGGATGTGCTGAGCTGGATCAGCGCGCGTTATGCCGATCTGCTGAGTACTGAAGAAACGCAGTTCATCGCTGCATTCGGCGCACTGCCGCAGCCGTCGCGCGCCCTGTTCGTGCGCCTCGTCATGCGCAAGGGTTGTCTGTTTCGCGCCAGCAAGCTCAATTACCCGGAAATCGGCGACACGCGCGCGGCCGCCCTGCCCTTGCTGGCCACGGGCTGGGTGGTCGCCGATCCCGTCATCTCGCTCGATGAACTGTTCGAGCAACTGCTGAAAGGGGAAATCGCCCGGGCCTTCGACCTCGCCGCGCCCCTGAAGGCGGCCCGCAAGGCCGAGCAGCTGGAAGCTTTGCGCGAGCAGCATGCGGAAAATCAAGCGTTTTCCGCCTGGTATCCGGCCTCCAGCGACGTGCTGTACCGCATCGGCCTGCAAGCGCTGTGCGACCGCCTGCGCCTGATTTACTTTGGCAATTATCACCAGGACTGGTCGGAATTCGTGCTGTCCGACCTGGGCGTGTACCAATACGAAAAAGTGGAATTCTCGCCGCAGTCGCGCGGCTTTCGCACGCGCCAGGATATCGAGCACTATGAAGTGCTGCACCAGTGCCGCGAACGCTACAACGACAGCGGGCTAGTGGACGAGGTGCTGCAGGAACTGGCTGCGCTGCCCTTGTCCGAAGACAACACCTGGCTGGCCAGCCGGCGCGAAAAACTGCGCTTCCAGATCGCCCAGCACCTGGAAAAATGCCAGGACTGGCCCACCGCCTACCGCGCCTACGCCGATTGCCGCTATCCCGGTGCGCGTGGCCGCGCCATCCGCGTGCTGGAAAAAGATGAACAGCCGCAGGCTGCCTATGACAGACTGCTCATTGCCCTGGCCGCGCCGGAAAGCGAAGCGGAACAGCAATTGCTGCGGCGCATGGCGCCCCGTTTGCGGCGCAAGCTGGGCCACGCAAAGCAGGCGGCCAGTGTGGCGGCCGCCGTCGAGCGCATCGACCTGCGGCTGCCCTATCCTGAGCAAGCGTGCTACGTGGAAGGAGTGGTGCAGCAGCACCTGATGCAGGACGACTCTCCCGTGTATTACGTGGAAAACACCCTGATCAACTCGCTGTTCGGCCTGCTGTGCTGGCCCGCCATCTTCAAGGCCATGCCGGGCGCCTTCTTCCACCCGTTTCACCGCGGGCCGGCCGACTTGCACAGCGCCGATTTTTACCAGCGCCGCAGCCTGGACTTTGCCGCCTGCCTGGCGCAGCTGGACGACGGCAGCTATCACGCAGCCATCCGCGCCACGCATGCCGCCAAGCACGGCATCGTCTCGCCGTTTGTGAGCTGGGACGTGCTGGACGATGGCTTGCTGGACCTGGCGCTGGCCTGCATCCCGGCCTTTCATCTGAAGAAAGCGTTCGAGCGCATCTTGCTCGACATCAAAAGCAACCGTAGCGGTTTTCCCGATTTGATCCAGTTCTGGCCGGCCGAACAGCGCTACCGCATGATCGAAGTCAAGGGTCCGGGCGACCGCCTGCAAGACAACCAGCTGCGCTGGATCGCGTATTGCGCCGAGCACGCCATGCCCGTCAGCGTCTGCTACCTGCAGTGGCAGGTGGCCACATGAGCAGCAACACTTACACGATCGCCGTGCGCGCCCTGTGCGAATTCACGGCCAAGGTGGGCGACCTGGACTTGCGTTTCACGCCCTCGCCCACGGCGCAGGAAGGCATGGCCGGGCACGCCACCGTGACAAGCCGGCGCGATGACGATTACCAGCGCGAAATCAGCCTGTGCGGCGACTTCGGCCCCCTGCACGTGCGCGGCCGCGCCGATGGCTACGATCCGGCGCGGCGCCAGCTGGAAGAAATCAAGACCTACCGGGGCGAGCTCGACAAGATGCCCGCCAACCACCGCCAGTTGCACTGGGCGCAGGCGCGCATCTATGGCCACTTGCTGTGCCAGCAGCTGAACCTGCCCATGCTGCGCGTGGCGCTCGTGTATTTCGACATCGCCAGCCAGAAGGAAAGCGTCATGCACGAGGAATGCACGGCCGAGGCGCTGCGTCTGTTCTTCGAACAGCATTGCGCGCTGTTCCTCGACTGGGCCGAGCAGGAAATGGCGCACCGCGCCAGCCGCGACGCGCAGCTCACGGCCATGGCCTTTCCCCATGCGGATTTTCGCCCGGGCCAGCGCCAGCTGGCCGAAGCCATGTACAAGGCCAGCAGCCGCGGCTGCGGCTTGCTGGCGCAGGCGCCGACCGGTATCGGCAAGACGGTGGGCAGCCTGTTCCCCATGCTCAAGGCCACGGCCGCGCATGGCCTCGATAAACTGTTTTTCCTCGCCGCCAAGGTGCCGGGACGCCAAATGGCGCTCGACGCCTGCGCCATCCTCAAGGACAGCGCGCCGCTGCTGCCGCTGCGCGTGCTGGAGCTGAGCGCCAAGAGCAGCGCCTGCGAGCATCCTGACAAGGCGTGCCACGGTGAATCATGCCCGCTGGCCAAGGGCTTTTACGACCGCTTGCCGCTGGCGCGCGAGGTGGCGCTGGCCAGCGGCTTGATCCTCGACAAGGAAGCCGTGCGCGCCATCGCCTTGCAGCAGGGTATTTGTCCCTACTACCTGGGCATGGAATTGGCGCGCTGGAGCGACGTCGTCATCGGCGACTACAATTATTACTTCGACCTCAGCGCCATGCTGTACGGCATGACATTGGCCCACGACTGGAAAGTCAATGTGCTGGTCGACGAAGCGCACAATATGGTGTCGCGCGCGCGCGGCATGTATTCGGCCGAGCTGGCGCAGATCGACCTGAAAATGCTGCGCAAGTTCGCGCCCGAAGCCTTGAAAAAGCCGCTGGACCGCCTCTCGCGCCAGTGGACGGCCTTATTAAAAGAGCAGGATGGCGAATATCACGTGCATCCCGCCTTGCCGGACAAATTCTTTGGCGCCCTGCAAGGCGTGGCCACGGCCATCGGCGACTATATGGCCGAGCATGCGGCCGCGCTGGACGAGGACTTGCAGCGCTTTTACTTTGACGTGCTGCTGATCAACCGCCTGGCCGAGAGTTTCGGCACGCATTCGCTGTTCGACGTCAGTAAAACGGACACCGGTTCCACCGTCTGCATCCGCAACATCGTGCCGGCGCCCTTCCTCCAGGAACGCTTCGCGGCCAGCCACAGCACGGCCCTGTTTTCCGCCACACTGAGTCCGTGGCATTACTACAGCGACACCCTGGGCATGCCAGCCGGCACGGCCTGGGTCGACGTGGAGTCCCCGTTCCAGGCGGAACAATTGTCCGTGCGCGTGGCCGACACGATTTCCACGCGCTACCAGCACCGCGCCGCGTCCTTGCTGCCCATCGCCCAGCTGATGGCGCGCCAGTATGCGGAAACGCCGGGCAACTACCTGGCCTTCTTCAGCAGTTTTGATTACATGGAAAAGACGGCCACGCTGTTCGCCCAGCATTACCCGGACGTACCCATCTGGCAGCAGCCGCGCCGCATGGATGACGGGGCGCGCGCGCAATTTCTGGGCCGCTTCGGCCTGGACACGCGCGGCATCGGCTTTGCCGTGCTCGGCGGCGCGTTCGGCGAAGGCATCGACTTGCCGGGCGCGCGCCTGATCGGCGCCTTCATCGCCACCCTCGGTTTGCCGCAGATCAACCCCGTCAACGAGCAGATCCGCCAGCGCATGGGCGACATCTTCGGCGCCGGCTACGACTACACCTATTTATATCCGGGCATGCAGAAGGTGGTGCAGGCGGCAGGCAGGGTCATCCGCACCCAGTCGGACAAGGGCGTCGTGTACCTGATCGACGACCGTTTTTCGCGCCCGGAAATCCGCCAGCTCTTGCCGACGTGGTGGGATGTGCAGCTGGCCAGCTAGCCAACCAGTGATTTGAGCTTCTGATAGCCCGCCTTGCTCACGGGGATCCGCGTATCGTCGCGCAAGATGGCCACGTGGCTGTCCTTGGTGGCCGCCTCGATGCGGCGGATGCCGTCGATATTGAGCAGATACGACCTGTGCACGCGCAGAAACTTGGCGGGGTCGAGCTGGGTTTCCAGCTCCGACAGCCGCTGACTTTTCAGGTAGGACTTGCCCTCGGAACGGATGCTGATGTAGTCGTCCTGCGCCTCGATGTAGTCGATGCGCGCGCTGGCGATCACGTGGACCTTGGCGCCGTCGCGTATCAGCACGCGGGCCAAAGGCGCGGCGCGCGTGGCCGCCTCGCGCGCCAGCGTGTGCACAGTGTCGGGCGTGCTGCGGTTGGCGCGCGCATGGGCCAGCGCCTGCTCGAAGCGCTGTTCGCTGAACGGCTTGAGCAGATAGTCCAGCGCATGGCATTCGAACGCCTTCAAGGCGTACTGGTCATAGGCCGTGACAAAGATCAGGCGCGTCTTGGCGCCGATCAGCTCGGCCACTTCAAAACCATCGAGGCGCGGCATCTGGATGTCGAGGAACACCAGTTCCGGTTCCAGCTCCGCAATGGCCTTGACGGCGTCGAAGCCGTTGGCGCACTCGGCCACGATATCGATATCGTCGTGGCGCGCCAGGTATTCGCGCAGCACGCTGCGCGCCAGCAATTCATCATCGACGATGGCCACCCGCATTCTTGCCTGCATCATGCTTCCTCCGTGTCGCCGGTCTGCGCCGGCATGGAAATCATCACCTCGAAATGGCCATCACGCCGGCCCCAGTGCACGCTGGCCTCGTGGCCATAGGCGCCGGCCAGCCGCTGGCGCACATTCTCCAGGCCCACGCCATTGCCGCGCGCAGGCCCCTGATCCGCATCCACCGGGTTGCGCACGGCGATCTGCAGCAGGCTGCCCGCGCGTCGCACCTCGATGCCGATCAGGCCGCCCTCCGTCAAGCCGCAGATGCCGTGCTTGACGGCATTTTCCACCAGCGGCTGTATCAGCATCGGCGGTAGAAAACATGCCAGCGCGGCGGCGTCGATGGCTTCCGCCACTTGCAGGCGTTCGCCGAAACGCACTTGCTCGATGGCGAGAAAATGGCGGATCAGCACCAGTTCCTGTTCCACGGTAATGTGCTTGTGCGCTTCCAGGCTCAGGCTCTGGCGAAAGAAACTGGCCAGCTGCACCGTCATCTGGCGCGCGCCCGGCGCATTGATAGACGTCAAGGCGCTGATGGAGTTCAGGCTGTTGAACAGGAAATGCGGATCGATCTGCGTGCGCAGCATGCGCAATTGCGCTTCCTGCGCCGCCAGTTGCGCTTCCAGCCCCCGCTGCTCGGCCATCCTGGCGCGCATGAATTCCAGCAACAGATAATGCACGGCGGCGGCCAGGCAATACAGCAGCACGCCCAAACCGAAGAACAGGGCCAGCAGCGATGGCGTCAGGTTCACGCCCAGCCAGCGCAGCTCCAGCAACAGGCTGACGCTGTTCAAAAATTGCAGCAGGGTGGCCCACAGCAAGCCCGCGAACAGGGCCGCCACACCCATCACGCCGGCGATGGCGAGCGGATGGCGGGCGTGCAAGGGATAGGCGCGGCACAGGTAGAACGCGGAAAAACCCGAACCGATCGCATACACGAGCGTGGCGGGCACCACCAGCAAGATAGCATTGAGCCATGGCGCGTGGGCCACCCTGGCCAAGATAAAGGCCAGGGCCAGGCCCAGCGCGATGCAGACCAGGAACACCACCACGGCGCCGCGCCGCTTCGACAAGGGCCCCGACATGCGCGCCTAGTTGCGGATTTCCAGGCCGCCCATGATGGCGTAGCCCGTCACGTACAGGCGCTTGGCCTGGTTCGGCGGCACGATGGTTTTTTCTTCGAAGCCGCCGAGGATGGGCGTGCCCTGCAGCACCACGCTCCAGTCGGGCGGAATCTTGATGGTGACGCCGCCGCACAGGGCGAACACATTGAGCACGGCTTCGCCTTCGATCGAGGCCTGGCGCAAGTCGATTTCGCAGCCGGCCATGATGACATTGATATCGCCGCCCCTGAAGCGCTGCGATGACACGCGCCGCACATAGCCACCGAGGATGGCCGTCACCTCGATGATGCTGTCGTCGTCCGCCTGGCCGCTGGCGCCGGGCGCTGCCGACACTGCTTCCTTGTCCAGCGACACGGCGCCATTCCTGGGCTGGCCGAATGCGTCAGGCGCAGCGCTACCATCGGGCGGCGCGGCAAAGTGCCGGCGTCGCTGCCGCTGCTGCCCGCCGGGCAAGGATTTCGCCACCACGGCCACGCCGGCGGCAATGATGAGCAGCGGCCACAGCATGCTCCAGTTGATATAGAACAAGCCCATGGCTTTCAAGGTCCAGCTCAGGCCCAGCAAGACCATCACGCCGCCGAGGATGTAGCCGGAGCGGGTATGGCTTTGCGATATTTTCAGCAAGCCGAAAATGATGAGGATGGTGGGCCAGAAACGGAAGGTATAGCGCACATTGATGAAGCCGAGGTTATCGAGCAGAAACAGCAGCCCCAGGCCGATGACGATGACGCCCAGCACGATCTGCGATGGCGAGTGCAGCGGCGGTCTATTTTTCATGCTCGGACTCCCGGTAGGCAATAAAATGTTTGTTCAACAGCGGTTCCAGCACGAGGCCCACGCCCCAGGCGATCAGCAAGGCGGGCCAGCTGTTATAAAAACTCAGATTCCACAGTTCTTCATACGACACATACCACCAGGCGGCGAAGAAGATCAGCCACAGGCCGCTCAGCACCTGCTTGGCGGAGACGGGCGTGAGCAGCTTGTTCAGGCCGAAGACGACCAGTATCACCGGCCAATAATGCCATAGTGAATAGTAGTCGTGGAGATAGATCACATCGAGCCGGTCCAGCAGGATAATGACGCCGATGGCGATCAGCAGCACGCCCCACAGCAGCTGGGTACGGCGGCAATAAGCTGGCTCAGGTTTCACGGTCCCCCCTTGAAGTTGGTTGATCGTAAAGATACGCGGATTTCGGGGAGGGGAAAACACCGCTTCGGCGAATGGCGGACAGGTGGCGGTGAATGGCGCGGCGGCGGAAACGACAGGCAAGGCCGGCTAGGCCGGCCTCGAAGGGGTTTGCAGTACACAGCCGCGTGGCGCAGGGCGCAAACGCGGGCAGAAATCTGGTGCCGATCCTCGAGGCGACCGGCTGACCTGCTGGAAGATCGAACATGCCGCCAACCTCACGGCAGTGCGTCTCAACCAAGCAAGGCCATCATACTCCTGATCGCCACATAGCACCGTTCGCTAGCGCACACCGATGCGGTTTTGCTGCGCTATATCAAACGGCGACGGCGTGCGGCGGATGGAGCATGTCGTTTCTGATCCACTCCAGCACCGATGGCCCCTGCGGCTGCCAGCCCAGCTGGGTACGCGCCCGTTCGCCGCGCACGCGGCTGTTGGAGCCGAGGCCGTAGGACGCCATCTCGTAGCCCCACTCGGCGATCGCCTCGGGCAGCGGCCAGTCCTGCGCGGGATCGATGTCCAGTGCCTGGGCGATGGCGGCCGTCATGTCGCGGAAGGCCGCCTCGCCCGACTCGACAAAGTAAAACGTACCTGCCGGCGACTTTTCCAGCGCCAGCAAATACAGGCTGACGACGTCGTCAATATGCACATTGGACCAGATGTTGCGGCCCGGCCCCACGTGGCGCACGATGCCGCTCTTGCGCGCCTGTTTCAGCAAACGGGGCAGTTGCACGCTGTCGCGCGGCAAGGCGCCATGGCCGTAGATCAAGGTATTGCACAACACGCTCGCGCGCACGCCCTGGCGTGCGCTGGCCAGTATCAAGTCATCGATGGCGACGCGGGCCGCCTTGTCGGCCGTGGGGGCCGGCAACTTGTCTTCAAAGTAAATCTGCTCCGTGCCTTCGCCGCCCGACGCGTCGCCCACGATGGACGAGCCGCTGGTGTGAAGGAAGGGCTTGTTGCTGCCGGCCAGCGCTTCAAGAATGGCTTCGACGGCGCCCCGGTGGTCGCTGCTGGCCGCATTGATGACGGCATCGGCCGCCTTCGACTGCTCGATGAGCAATGCGCGGTCGTTCAGGGTGCCGACGATACCCAGCACGCCTATGGTCGCCAGTTCGGCCACCTGTTCCTGTTTGCGCACGAGACCCGTCACCTGATGGCCGGCGCGCACGAGACCCGCCGCGACGGAACTGCCGATGAAACCTGCTGCGCCTGTCAAAAATACTCGCATCATTGCTCCTTTGTAAGTTCAGATCAATTGTGATCAGTCCGACAAAGTATGCCCGCTTTCATCTTTCGCAAAAAGCGGCCGCGCAGCAAAGGATTTATGACTTGGGCGCAACAGTCTTGTTTTTCAGCTGCAGGGCGGCGATGTAGCGGCTCCGGTAGGCAGGGTCTTCCGGCGTCAGCAGGGTGAGCCGGTCGCGCGCGCGGGTGGCGGCCACATAGAAGCGGTTCTCCTCTTCCAGCGGGTCGGTCTTGCTGCGCGGGAATTCATCGACGGCCAGGTAGGGCAAAATCACGTGGTTGTATTCGAGGCCCTTGATCTGGTCGATGCAGGCGATCACCAGTTTGGCCTTGCCCGTCGAGACCGTCACGGCTTCTTCCATCTCGCCCAGCCAGCCGGCAAAGCCGCCCAGCGCCACGCCCGCTTCGCGGCACACGGCAATAAAACCGTGCAGGGAACGGGCGACGACCCGCGCCTGGGCCGGGTCGACATAGATGCGGCGGGCCGTCTGTTCCAGCTGCATCAGGCCGAAGATGTGCTGCAGTGCGTCGCCCGCCAAGGCATCGGCGGGCAGCGCGCGCAGGTAATCGACGGCGGCCAGGGTCAGCGCCGCCTTGTCCTGGTTGTGCGACTTGGCCAGCTGGTTCGTCAAAAAGCCTTCCAGCAAGTCCGGGTAATTGGCCACGTCGGCCTTGGCTTGCTGCAATTCCGCGCGCGTAAACGGGATTTCCGCGAAGGCCACCAGCGCTTCGAGGATGTCGCCGCGGCGCGGGCCGCTCTTGATCGCATGTAAATCCTTGCGGGCGATGGCAACCATGCCGCGCAGCATCAGCACTTCCAGGCTCAGCAGATAGCTGTTCATGTCCACCAGGCCATACGCGATGCCGCTCTGGAACAGCGCCGTTTCCACGCGGATGGCCTGGTCGCGGTCGCGCAGCAAGATGGCCGTCGTGCCCGCATGCGCGTGTTCGAGCGCGGCGATCAGCTGGGCGCTGCACGCTTGCGGCTGCGCATGGTCATATTCCAGCAGTTCGATGTGGGTGGCGCGCGACAGGGCCGACACGCTGGCCTTGTTTTTCAGCACGCCCACTGCCTGCGCCAGCTGCGGGCCGTAGCGATAGGAAGCCGTCAGCGGCAATCGCTGCAAGGCGGGGAACTCCTGCTCGAAGCGCTGGCGCAGGAAGCGGTGGTCGGCGCCCGACCACGTGTAGATGACTTGATCCTTGTCGCCGGCGCCGCAGAAAAACGCATTGCCGCGGCGTATCAACATGGTCAGCAGGCGGAACGATGCTTCGTTCAAATCGTGCAATTCATCGGCCACGATGATCTGGAAGGCCGGCAATTGCTGGCGCAACGGCTCGTCGCCATCGAGCATGCGCACCAGGTCGTAGGTGGCATCGAATGGCGCGCGGAACTGGATATCGCCTGTGTCGGCGCCGCGCAAGCCTTCGTATTCGCGCAGCCACAGATAGTGCGTGCGCGACATGCCCAGCAGTTCCAGATTGTCGTCCAGGGAGTTGCTCTCGAAGTCAGGATTCTGGAAATCCAGGCGCGCCTTGGTGCGCAATTGTAACTTCAGGAATTCGGCGATGGCCCCGTTGGTCGTGTTGATTTCCAGCGGGTAGCGGTGGGCGTACTTTTCCGACACGACTTCCAGTGCTTCCCAGGCCACCGGGCGCAACTCTTCATCGCTGCGCATGCTTGCCACCTGCATGTTTTCCAGCTGCAGCAGCACCTTGGCGGCAAAGGCGTCGAAGGTATCGACGGTCAGGCGCTTGACGACGCCGAGCGGCACGCCCACTTCCAGCAGGCGCTGGCGCAGGGCCACGCGCGCCGCTTCCGTGAACACAAGGGCCAGCATGCGCTCGGGCGCGCGGCCCCGGTGCAACGCCTCGGCCAGGCGCAGGGCCAGGGTCGTCGTCTTGGCCGCGCCGGCATTGGCGTCGATCAGCACCACTTTCTTTTGCGCCGTCTGGATGGCCACCTGCTCCGGCGTGGGCGTGATGCGTTTGGGAATGAACTGCGGGGCGTTGTCTGTACTCAAGGGTATCCTGAAATGATGTCTGTTCTCGGCGCGCTACCAGGCGCAGGTGCGCAGGCCGGCAAAGATGTCGCCCCGTTCGGGCGCATGGAAGGCGCGCATGCGCGCCGAATGCAGGCGCGGCGGCGTGGCGAAGGCGGCGCCGCGCAGCACCTGGTGCTGCATGAAATACGGCGCCGAATATTCGCGCCAGGCGTCCACCGCAAAGCCAGGATACGGCTCGAACGGCGTCGCCGTCCACTCCCACACCTGGCCCCAGTGAAAACGGGGATGGCCGGACAGCGCAGCATACTCCCATTCCGCCTCGGTCGCCAGGCGGCGCCCCGCCCAGGCGCAGTACGCTTGCGCTTCATACAGATTGATGTGGCGCACGGCTTCATTCGGCGGCAAGGTCGTGCGCTGGCCGAAACGCATGGTGCGCCACTGCGTCGCTTCGCGCAGCCAGTACAAAGGCGACGAGCGCTCCTGCCGCATCAGCCAGGCGCTGCCGGCCGCGCTCCAGAACTGGCGGTTCTGGTAGCCGCCGTCGGCGACAAAGTCGGCAAACTGGGCGTTGGATACGGCGCAGGCATCGATGGAAAACGGCGCCACGTAACAACTGTAGGGCGGCGATTCATTGTCGAAGGCAAAACCGGCCCCGCGCGGCGAGCCCAGTTCGATGGCGCCGCCAGCAAACGCTATCTGCCCCGCGCCTGGCGGCAAGGCCGGGCTGGCCGCCAGGGATTCCGGCGCTTCCAGGCCCAGCCATTGCAAGCCGGCCAGCATTTCCTCGCCACACAAGTCTTCGTGCGCCAAGGCCAGCCGGTATGGCGCCAGGGCGCCGTCGGCATTGGCTTCGCGCGAGAGTTTATCGAGCACCCTGTCGAGCACTTCGCGGCAATACGTTTTCACGGCGCCCGGGCTGGGCAGTTCCAGCTTCCAGCGCGCGCGATGCTCCACCATGTTGGCGTCGAACAGGTCGTCGCCGCGCGTCAGCAGGGAGTTATAAATGGCGTCGGCCGGATGGCTGGACGCGGCTTCGCGCAGGATGAACCACTCGGCAAACCAGGCGATCTGCGCGAGTTGCCATAAGGGCGGATTGAGCCGTGGATGGCGGGGCAAGCCGGCCACCACGTCCAGGCCGGCAGTGACGTAACAGTCGAACAGGGAAAGCGTATCCTGGCGCGCAGCCTGCAGCGACTGGGCCAGTTGCTGCGCGCCGGCGTGGCGAAAAGAGGCATTGATTAAAGTCATGGCCTGATTGTAACGACTTATGCCAACATCGCACTAGTCGCACAGGAAACAAGGGGGCGCATGCCCCCTCGCCTACTTGACCAGCAACTCGCCCTGCAGCGGCGTGACGACGGACTTGGGCATGCTGACGATAAAACTGCTGCCCTTGTCGGCCACGGACTGGATGGCCAGAGTTCCCCCGTGGCGCAGCAGCACGTGCTTGACGATGGCCAGGCCCAGGCCCGTGCCCTGGGTTTCGCGCGAGCGGCTCTTGTCGACGCGGTAGAAACGTTCCGTCAGGCGCGAGATATGCTCGGGGCTGATGCCGATGCCCGTATCTTGCGCGATGAATTGCGGTCCGGCCGGGCCATCCTGCCAGCGCAGAGTGATGCAGCCGCCGGCCGGCGTGTAGCGCACGGCATTCGACGCCAGGTTGCCAAACGCGCTGTACAGTTCGTCGTAGCTGCCCAGCACGTCGGGGCCGTTGCATTCCATCTTGATCTCGTGCTTGCCGGCCGACAAGCCCTTGGCGTCGCGCACGACTTGTTGCATGAGCTTTTTGATGTCCACGGGCTCGGGGCGCAGCGGATAGTCGACCGATTCCAGGCGCGACAGGGTCAGCATGTCCTCGATCAGATGCTGCATGCGGTGGCCCTGCTCCGTCATCAGCTTGAGGTGGGCGGCGCGCGTGGCGGCATCCAGGTCCAGCTCGGCAGACGCGATTTCCAGGAAGCCGACGATGACCGTCAGCGGCGTGCGCAGTTCGTGCGAGGCATTGGCGATGAAGTCGCGGCGCATCATTTCGATGCGTTCCGTCTCCGTCACATCGTGCGTGACGAGGATCTGGCGGCGGTTTTCAAACGGGATGATCTGCACGATCAGCTTGCGGTTGCGGAAGGTGATCGTCAGCGGCTGGTCGTAGCGGCCCAGGATGATGTAATCCATGAACTCGGGGCTGCGGATCAGGTTCGTCACGCGCATGCCCTTGTCGCGCTCGTGCGTGAGGCCCAGGTGTTTCTCGGCGGCCGGATTGCACCATTCGAGGAACAGCACGTCGTCCATGATGACGACGCCGTCGGGCAGCAGATGCATGGCCTGGCGGAAACGCGCCAGCCATTCCGTCAGCTCGGCCTGGTTTTTCTCGTCGTCGCGGCGCATGCGGTACAGGCGCGCGAAGATGCTGGTCCAGGCGCCCCAGCCGTCGGGCAGCTTGGCGCTTTGCGGATTGTCCAGCCAGTTGCTCAGCTGGAACAGATACGACAGCTGCACGAACACCATCATGGCCATCAGCACGAAGGCGATGCCCAGCGCATACGTGGCGCCGAACAGATACCAGACGACGGCCACGCCCAGCAGCGCCAGCACCATGCGCAAGGCGGCCGGCACCCAGAACAGCAATTTCGGATTCATAGAGTCAGGCTTTACTTTTCAGACAACATGTAGCCGACGCTGCGCACCGTCTTGATCAGGCTTTCCGCCTCTTTCAAGGCTTTGCGCAAGCGCAATACGTGGACGTCGACCGTGCGTTCCTCGATCACCACATGGTCGCCCCACACCTTGTCGAGCAGCTGGCTGCGCGAAAACACGCGCTCAGGATGGGCCAGCAGGAATTTCAACAGCTTGTATTCGGCATGGCCGATATCGATCTTCTGTTCATCCATCATCACCGTGCAGCTGACGGGGTCCAGAGCCACGTTGCCAGCGCGCATGGGCGCCTGCGCGTGTTCCGGGCTCTTGCGTCGCAGCAAGGCTTTGGCCCGGGCCAGCAACTCGCGCGGCGAGAACGGCTTGGTGACGTAATCGTCGGCCCCGCTGTTCAGGCCGGCCAGCTTGTCTTCTTCCATGCTCTTGGCGGTGAGCATGATGACGGGGATGGCGGCGAAATTGCGGTCGGCGCGGATGCGCGACAGCAGGCGCAAGCCCGTCTGGTCCGGCAACATCCAGTCGAGCAGGATCAGGTGCGGCGTGCGGTGCTGGATGAATTCCCAGGCATCGGCGACATTTTGTACAGAACAGCAATTCCAGCCGGATTCGCGCAGCGAATAGGTCACCAGTTCAACGATGGCCGGCTCATCTTCAACAATCAATACCGTGGTTTTATCAGATGCCATAAAGCTTACTCAGGGAGCTCCTCGGAAATGGCGGGAGCAGCCACCTTGGTGTGGCGGATGTCCTTGCCTTCAACCACGTAAATCACGTATTCGGCGATGTTTTTCGCATGGTCGCCGATCCGTTCGATGGCTTTGGCCACCCACAGGGTATCGAGCGCCGCCGAAATCGTGCGCGGGTCTTCCATCATAAAGGTGATCAGGTTGCGCATGATAGACCGAAACTCGTGGTCGATGATGGCGTCTTGTGCAATTAATTGTAAGGCCTGCTTGCCATCGTTGCGCGCGAATGCGTCGAGCGCGTCGTGCAGCATGTCGGTGGCCGTGTTGGCAATGCCGCGCACCATCTCGTAATGGTTGACGACGCCGTTGCCGCGCTTGTGCAGATTCTTCGCCACGCGGGCGATTTTCGTCGCCTCGTCGCCTACGCGCTCGAGGTCGGTAATCACCTTGATGGTGGCCATGATGGTGCGCAAGTCGTTCGCGGCCGGCTGGCGGCGCACGATCAGGTGGCTGCACGCGTCGTCCAGCGACACTTCGAGCTGGTTGACGACGTCGTCTTCGCGCATCACGCGGTCGGCGCGTTCCGGATTGCCGATGCGAAAGCACGTCATCGCGTCGAGGAACTGGGTCTCAACGATGCCGCCCATCAGGAGCACTTTCGAGCGGATCGCTTCGAGTTCGTTGTCGTATTGCTTGGATGAATGTTCGCCTATCATGCTGTCTCTCCGTATTCAGTTGTCTTGTGTATAGCGATGCGGCGCGGATCAGCCGAAGCGGCCCGTGATGTAATCCTGCGTTTCCTTGCGGGCCGGATTCATGAAGATCTGGTCCGTTTCGCCGAATTCCACCAGCTCGCCCAGGTACATATACGCCGTGTAGTCGGAGCAGCGCGCCGCCTGCTGCATATTGTGCGTCACGATGGCGATCGTGTAATCCTGTTTCAGTTCGCTGATCAGCTCTTCCACTTTCGAGGTCGAGATCGGGTCCAGCGCCGAGGTCGGCTCATCGAGCAGCAAGACGTCCGGTTTCACGGCCACGCCGCGCGCGATGCACAGACGCTGCTGCTGGCCGCCCGACAGCGACAGGCCGCTCTTGCTCAGCTTGTCCTTGACCTCGCCCCACAGCGCAGCCTTTTTCAGGGCCCACTCGACGCGCTCGTCCATCTCGCCTTTCGACAAGTCTTCATACAGGCGCACGCCGAAGGCGATGTTGTCGTACACGGACATGGGGAACGGCGTCGGTTTCTGGAACACCATGCCAACCTTGGCGCGCAGCATGTTGACGTCCTGGTCGGCGTCGAGCACGTTGCGGCCGCGATACAGGATCGAGCCTTCCGCGCGCTGGCCCGGATACAGGTCGTACATGCGGTTCAGGGTGCGCAGCAGGGTTGACTTGCCGCAACCGGACGGGCCGATGAAAGCCGTGACCTTCTTTTCGTGAATGTCCAGGTTGACGTTATGCAAGCTTTGCGTTTTGCCGTAAAAAAAGTTCAGGCCCGAAATCTCGATGGTTTTTTTCTTTGGTGCCAGGTCTTGGGCTGGATTCATTTGCGTATTCATATGGGTTCGCTTCGCTCGGTATCTGTTTAATTAGGGACTTTTTGGCTGAACACGGTGCGCGACAGGATATTCAAGGCCAGCACGCTGAAGGTGATCAGCAGTGCGCCGCCCCATGCCAGCGAACGCCAGTTGTCGTACGGGCTCATCGCAAACGATGCGATGACGGACGGCAAGTTGGCCATCGGCGCATTCATGTTGAAGCTTTGGAACTGGTTATTCAGGGCCGTGAACAGCAGCGGCGCCGTTTCGCCGGCGATGCGGGCCAATGCCAGCAGCACGCCGGTGATGACGCCGGCCTTGACGGCGCGCAAGCGCACCAGGGTGGCGACCTTCCAGCGCGGCGCACCGAGGGCAAACGCGGCTTCCAGCAGGCTGTTCGGCACCAGGCGCAGCATATTGTCCGTCGTGCGCACCACCACCGGCACGGCGATCAGGGACAGGGCGATGGCGCCCGCATAGCCGGAGAAGTGTTTCACATGCGCCACGTACAGCGCATACACGAACAGGCCGATGACGATCGATGGCGCCGACAGCATGATGTCGGTGACGAAGCGCGTCACTTGCGCCAGCTTGTTTTCTTCGCCGTACTCGGCCAGGTAGATGCCGGCCAGGATGCCGATCGGGGTGCTGACCACGGTGGCCAGGCCGACCATCAGGGCGCTGCCGACGATGGCATTGATCAAGCCGCCACCTTCGCTGCCGGGAGCCGGCGTCGTTTGCGTGAACAGGTCGACGGACAAGGCGCCGAAACCCTTGATCACCAGGGTGAACAGGATCCACACGAGCACGGCCAGGCCCAGGGCCATGGCGGCCACCGACAGGGCGATGCCGATGCGGTGCATCAGCAGGCGCTTGCGGTAGACGGGATTCATGGCCGGCTTGGCCGGCGCTTCGTGGGTGCTAACTTGGCTGAGCTGGCTCATTTCGTGCCTTCCTTGCGGGACATGCCAGCCAGCATCAGCTTGGCGGCGGATAAGACGATAAAGGTGATGACAAACAGGATCAGGGCCAGCGAGAACAGGGAAGACACATGCAGCTCGGATTGCGCTTCGCCAAATTCATTCGCCAGCAAGGAGGTGATGCTGTTGCCGGCGGCAAACAGCGACCACGACAGTTTATTCGCGTTGCCGATGACGAAGGTGACGGCCATGGTTTCGCCCAGCGCGCGGCCCAGGCCCAGCATGACGCCGCCGACGACGCCGGTCTTGGTGTATGGCAAGACGATCTTGCGCACGACTTCCCAGCGCGTGCAGCCCAGGCCGTATGCGGATTCCTTCAGCACGGCAGGAACGATCTCGAACACGTCGCGCATCACCGACGCGATGAAGGGGATGATCATGATGGCCAGCACCAGGCCGGCCGTCAGCAAGCCGATGCCCATCATGGGGCCGCTGAACAGCTGGCCGATGACGGGCACGTTGCCCAGCGTGGCTTTCAGGACAGGCTGGACGTGGTCGGCAAACAGGGGCGCAAACACGAACAGGCCCCAGATGCCGTAAATGATCGATGGCACGCCGGCCAGCAGCTCGACAGCCGTGCCCAGCGGGCGACGCAGCCAGACCGGGCAGATTTCCGTGAGGAACAGGGCGATGCCGAAGCTGACGGGAAAGGCGATCAGCAAGGCGATAACGGACGTCACCAGGGTGCCGATGATGGGGATCAGGGCGCCGTACTGGTCATTGACGGGGTCCCATTCCGCCGACACGATGAAATGCAGGCCGAAGGTCTTGAAGGCCGGTATCGATTCCATGATCAGCGAAATGATGATGCCGACCAGGACGATCAGCACCGACAGGGCGAACAGCATCGTCACCTTGTGGAACATGAAATCCTGGAAGCGCTGCTTGCGCATGGTGGAAAGCATTTGCGCGTGACTGATGGAATCGGTCATGGTGCCGCCTGGCATGGGGATCGTGGAGGAGGTAGATTGTGCGCTCATAGTGTGCCATATGGGTGGTACTGCAGGTACTGCTATTTTTATCTTGCTCTTTTAGCCGGGAACGCCTGCAAAGGCTTGCGGGCGGTCCTGGCTAACTCCCTGCCCCGCCGTGCTGCTGGCGGGGACAAGGACATTCTTGCTTGAATAAACCGTAGCGAGCGGCAACTAGTTGTGGCTGAGAAGCGGAGCCGTGCTTTAGCACAGTGAGCATCGCAGGCCGCAAATAGCGCCGCGCAGTAGGTTTATTAGTAGATGGCTTTGCCCGATGCGTCTTTCAGGTTAGCTTTCCACGATTCCTGCACCAGTTTCACGACCGATGCCGGCATTGGCACGTAGTCCAGTTCAACGGCAGCGGCGCCGCCGTTCTTGTAGGCCCAGTCGAAGAATTTCAGCACTTCTTTTGCCTTGGCTGCGTCAGCCTGGACTTTGTGCATCAGGATGAACGACACGCCAGTGATAGGCCAGCTGTTCTTGCCAGCCTGGTCGGTCAGGACCACGCCGAAGCCTGGGGTTTGCGTCCAAGGTGCCGAAGCGGCTGCTGCCTTGAAATTTTCGTCGTCAGGTTGCAGGAAGTTGCCGTCCTTGTTTTGCAGCTGGGTGTGCGACATCTTGTTTTTCTTGGCGTAAGCCCACTCGACGTAGCCGATCGAACCCTTGATACGCTGTACGTTGGCGGCGACGCCTTCGTTACCCTTGCCGCCCACGCCCACGGCCCATTTCACAGCCGAGCCAGCACCGATTTTCGATTTGAATTCCGGGTTGGTTTTCGACAGGAAGTCGGTGAACAGGAACGAGGTGCCCGAACCGTCGGCGCGGTGCACCACGGTGATTTCCGTGTCTGGCAGCTTGACGCCCGTGTTCAGTGCGGCGATTTCCGGCGCGCTCCACTTGGTGATCTTGCCCAGGTAGATGTCGGCAACGACCTTGCCCGTCATTTTCAGCTGGCCTGGCTTCACGCCGTCCAGGTTGACGATGGTGACCACGCCGCCCATGATGGCCGGAAACTGCATCAGGCCCGCTTCTTCCAGCTCTTCTGCCTTCAAAGGCATGTCCGAGGCGCCAAATTCAACAGTCTTGGCCTTGATTTGCTTGATGCCGGCGCCGGAACCGACGGACTGGTAGTTCAGGCCGTTGCCGGTGTTGGCTTTGTACGTCTCAGCCCATTTGGCGTAGATCGGGTACGGGAAAGTTGCGCCAGCACCTGTCATATCTGCCGCCATGACGGAAGCGGAAGAAAATGCCATCGCTGCCGAAGCGCCCACGACGATAAATTTGAACATTTGCTTCATTTGCATATCAAGTCCTCAGGGTTGTTAGGGCTCAAAGTCCCGGTTGAATGCTGCGCAGTCTAGCAAGCGAATATGACAGCTTTATGACATGCGCCAGATTTCATGAAATATTTGCCTACGCCCCGGGAAGTGCCATTTCCTCCGCGAAAAATGACAGGGTGGGCGCCGCTTTATGACAGTATATGTCACGCTTATGTCATATTTCATGATTACACTCACAGCGCGTCATACATGATGAAATACGGCTAGAATTAACTATCTGCAAAGACAAAAGAATATGAAACCTGAACTGCACACGGAAGTGACCAAATCGGGCATCCTGCTTGACCGCGAGCTGTCGCAACTGACTTTCAACCGGCGCGTGATGGCCCAGGCGGAAGACCCGAACATTCCGCTGCTCGAGCGCCTGCGCTACTTGTGCATCGTCAGCAGTAACATGGATGAGTTCTTCGAAGTGCGCGTGGCCAGCCTGCTGGCGGCCGGCAGCATCGGCGGTTCGCTGGCCGGCCACCCTGCCCTGGCGGCCAACCTGGAGCGCATCGGCAAGGAATGCCATGCGCTGGTGGAACGCCAGTACGAGATATTGAATAACGACGTCTTGCCGGCCCTGCGCGAAGCGGGCGTGCATTTGCTGCGCGACAGCGACCGCAACGAGGCGCAGCGCGCGTGGGTCAAGCAGTATTTCGACCGCGAAGTGCGCCCCCTGCTGACACCGATCGGCCTCGACCCGGCCCACCCCTTCCCGCAAGTGGTGAATAAAAGCCTCAATTTCATCGTCTCGCTGAGCGGCAAGGATGCGTTCGGCCGCGGCACGGCGATCGCCATCGTCAAGGCCCCCCGCGTCTTGCCGCGCGTCATCAAGCTGCCGGACGAGATTTCCGGCGATGGCGTGTCCTTCTGTTTATTGTCGTCCGTCATCCACGCGCACATCTCCGACCTGTTCGCCGGGCGCGAAGTGATCGCCTATTCACAATTCCGCGTCACGCGCGACAGCGACCTGTGGGTGGACGAGGACGAAGTGAAGAATTTGCGCCAGGCCCTGAAAGGCGAACTGGTGGGTCGCCAGTTCGGCACCTCGGTGCGCCTGGAAGTGGCGCGCAATTGCCCGCCAGAATTGTCGCAATTCCTGCTCGACCAGTTCAGCCTGGACCAAAGCCGCCTCTACCGCGTCAATGGCCCCGTGAATCTCGTGCGTTTGTCGGAAATGATCGACCACGTCAAGCAGCCCGAGCTGCGCTTTCCGCCCTTCTTCCCCGGTCTCGCGCATAAAGCCATCGGCAACGACATCTTTGCCGCGCTGAACAAGCACGACATCCTGCTGCACCATCCCTACCAGTCATTCCAGACGGTAATCGACTTCATCCGCAGTGCCGCCTACGACCCGTCCGTCGTGGCCATCAAGCAAACCATCTACCGCACGGGCATGAACTCGGACTTGATGGAGTCGCTGATTACGGCGGCGAAGATGGGCAAGGAAGTGACCGTCATCGTGGAATTGATGGCGCGTTTCGACGAAGAAGCCAATATCAACTGGGCTGACAAGCTCGAGCAAGCGGGCGCGCAAGTCGTGTATGGCGTGGTGGGACTGAAAACCCACGCCAAGGTGGCGCTCGTCATCCGCCGCGAAGAAGGCGCCCTGCGCTTCTACGCCCACCTGGGCACCGGCAACTACCACCCCACCACCACCAAGCTGTACACCGATTTTGGTTTACTGACGGCCAACCAGGACCTGGCCGTGGAAGTCAATGAAGTCTTCATCCACCTGACCAGCCTGACCAAGCCGCACAACCTGAACCACCTGTGGCTGGCGCCGTTCGGCTTGCAAAGCGAGATCATCAAGGCCATCCGCAACGAGGCGAAGATCGCCCGTGCCGGCCGGCGCGGGCGCATCATCGTGAAAGTCAACGCGCTGGTGGACGAATCCGTGATCCGCGCCCTGTATGCGGCCTCGACCGATGGCGTGAAGATCGACCTGATCGTGCGCGGCGCCTGCACCCTGAAGCCAGGCGTGCCTGGCTTGTCGGAAAACATCAAGGTGCGCTCCGTGATCGGCCGCTTCCTCGAACACAGCCGCATCTACTATTTCCGCAACGACCTGGCGCACGATGTCTACCTGGCCAGCGCCGACTGGATGAGCCGCAACCTGTTCCGCCGCGTGGAAGTGGCCTTCCCCGTGCTGGACCGGGCGCTGAAGCGGCGCGTGATCGCCGAGGGCCTGAACCCGTATTTGAAGGATAATACCAATGCATGGGAACTGGAGCCGACGGGCCATTACGCGCGCCGCAAGCCGCGCGGCAAGCAGACGCCGTTCAGCGCCCAGCAATACCTGATGCATACACTGGGCACGCCGGGCGCGGAGGTCGGCGAATAGGCAACTCTACACACAGGAGCACAGCATGGACCTCATCTTGTGGCGACACGCAGAAGCCGAGCCGGGCGTCCCCGACCTCGAACGCGCCCTGACCGTCAAAGGCCAGAAACAGGCGCGCCGCATGGGCGAATGGCTCGCTTCGCAACTACCTGAAAATTGCCGTATCCTCGTCAGCCCCGCCTTGCGTACCCTGCAAACGGCCGAAGCACTGGGCCGCAAGTTCAAGCTGATGCCGGAACTGGCGCCCGGCGCCGAGGCGGAAGATATCATCAAGGCGGCCAACTGGCCCGCCGGCAAGGAAACCGTGCTCATCGTCGGCCACCAGCCCACCCTGGGGCAGGCGGCCGCCCTGCTGCTGACGGGCGAAGAGCAGGAATGGGAAATGCGCAAGGCCAGCGCGTGGTGGTTCTCGCAACGCGAACCGGGCGACCCGATCAGCGTTTATTTGAAAGCCGTGATGGCGCATGATCTTGTGGTGAAATAAGGGTGGTCAAGCAGGGAAATGCGCAAAAAGTGCGCTGGGACAAATACTGGCAGGAATTACAACTCGGCAGCCTTGCAAAGCGCTGCCGATCTGCTAGAGTTTAATTGCATCAACTACGTGTCGGAGCGCTGCTCTGGCACCTTGAGCAACCCAGCGGACAGCCGTCCAACGGCGGCTGAAAGACCATGTTAACCTTCCTCGTTTTTCTCTTCATCGCCATCTTCGCCGCCATCATCGGCTTCGTCGCCTTTGAACTGATCGAAGAAATGCGCGGCAGTCACCACAAGCTGATGGACCGCTACCACGAGTAGTGTTCACCTCGGCACTATCGCATGGCGCCAGCGACGGCCACCAGCCCGTCTCTCGCGCCATCATCGTATTTACACTCCCGTCTTGAACTTCGTATAGATGCGCGTCATCAGGCGGCGGATATCGGCCGTAGTCGCTTCCGGTGCGGCCATGCGCTGCTTGTCGGCATCCGACAGGAAGATGGCCTTGTTCTCGCCGATGTCCTTGCGTACATACTTGATGCTGGCCAGATTCGGATTCGCGTAAAACACCTTGTTGCTCAGGCTGGCATGCACTTGCGGACGCAAAATGTAGTTGATGAACAGGTGCGCATTGTTCGGATGCGGGGCATCGGCAGGAATGGCCATGGTGTCGAACATCAGGGCCGCCGTCTTCGGCACCAGCACCTGGATCACATTGCCGTTCTTCGCATCGATGGCGCGCTGGCGCGCGATATTGATGTCGCCCGACCAGCCCAGCGCCACGCAGACGGAGCCATTGGCCATGTCATTGATGTAACCGGACGAGCTGAACAGGGTCACGTAGGGACGGATCGCTTGCAGCACCTTGCCCGCTTCCTGGTAGTCGGCGGCCGTTTTCGAATACGCGGGCTTGCCCAGGTATTGCAGGGCGGCCGGCAGCACTTCCGACGGCGAGTCGAGGAAGGACACGCCGCACGATTTCAGCTTTGCCGCGTATTTCGGGTCGAAGATCAGGTCCCAGGCGTTGTCAGGCATGGGCATGCCGCCCAGTGCGGCCTTGACCTTGTTGACGTTGATGCCCACCGTCGTGTAGCCCCACAGCCAGTCGACCAGGTAATCGTTGTTCGGGTCGATCTTCGACAGCTTGGCCTGCAGGCTGGGGTCCAGGTTACCCAGGTTCGTCAGCTTGCTCTTGTCGAGTTTGCGCAGCAGGCCCGCATCGATCTGCAGGCGCGCCCACTGGGCCGTCGGCACGACGATGTCGTAGCCGGACTTGCCCGCCACCAGTTTCGCATTGAGGATTTCGTTATTGTCGAAAACATCGTAGCGGACCTTGATGCCCGTTTCCTTCTCAAAATTCTTGATCGTATCGTCGCCGATATAGTCCGACCAGTTATAGATGTTCAGGACTTTTTCTTCCTGGGCGTGCGCAGGCAAGGCCAGCACGGCTGCCACCAAGGTCAATCCCACTCCAATGCGCCGCCCTGCTTGCCATGTGTTTGCCATCGTACCGCCTCCGGAATTAGTCAGAAAATAGTGACGATCATAACAAGAAGGGCGCGATCAGGTCTAGCCTGATCGCGCCCTGCCTGAGGACGTCTATCAAAACCTACTGCGCGTCGCGCTTTGCGGCCTGCGATGCTCACCGTACTAGAGTACGGTTGCGCTTCTCTGCCACAAATCACTGCCGCTGGCTACGGTTTTGTTAGACCTCGCAAATCTTCGACGGGGGAAGCTACCCCCAATGGAATAGCTTCCAATCCCGCAGGGACTGACCTGTCAACATTACACCTTGTCCAGCCCCACCTGCGCGCCCGTAAATACCAGGTTGCCGTTCTGGGCGTCGATGCGGATCTCGTCTTTCGGGCCGAACCTGCCTTCCAGGATCAGCTTCGACAGCGGATTTTCGATCTGCTGCTGGATCGCCCGCTTCAAAGGACGGGCGCCATACACCGGGTCGTAGCCCGCTTCGGCGATTTGCTGCAAGGCCGCGTCCGTCAAGCTCAGCTGCATGTCCATGCGCGCCAGGCGTTCTTCGAGGATCTTCAGCTGGATCTTCGCGATCGCGCCGATGTTTTTCTCGTCGAGGCCATGGAACACGACGATTTCGTCGATACGGTTGACGAACTCGGGACGGAAGTGCGAGCGTACCTCGGCCATCACGGCCAGCTTCACGACACCGGGATCATCGCTTTCCATGGCCTGGATCTTATGCGAACCCAGGTTCGAGGTCATGATGATGACGGTATTCTTGAAGTCCACCGTGCGGCCCTGGCCATCCGTCATGCGTCCATCGTCGAGCACTTGCAACAGCACGTTGAAGACGTCGGCATGCGCCTTTTCCACTTCGTCGAGCAAAATCACGCTGTACGGCTTGCGGCGCACGGCTTCCGTCAGGTAACCGCCTTCGTCGTAGCCGACATAGCCCGGTGGCGCGCCGATCAGGCGGGCCACGGAATGCTTCTCCATGAACTCGCTCATGTCGATGCGGATCATCGATTCTTCCGTATCGAACAGGAAGGTGGCCAGCGCCTTGCTCAGCTCGGTCTTGCCCACGCCCGTCGGCCCCAGGAACATGAAGGAACCATAGGGACGGTTCGGGTCGGAGAGGCCGGCGCGC
The DNA here is from genome assembly GCF_059617925.1 of Janthinobacterium sp. JF4. NCBI lineage: Bacteria > Pseudomonadati > Pseudomonadota > Betaproteobacteria > Burkholderiales > Oxalobacteraceae > Janthinobacterium > Janthinobacterium sp. JF4. Next base: position 26,736 of record NZ_JCAQAV010000038.1, read on the forward strand.
GAACGGCGGATGGCGTCAGCTACGGCCGTGATCGCTTCATCCTGGCCCACGACGCGCTCATGCAGCTTCTCTTCGATGTGCAGCAACTTGTCGCGTTCGCCCTGCATCATGCGCGACACGGGGATGCCCGTCGCGCGCGACACCACTTCGGCGATTTCCTCGGCGCCCACTTCCGTGCGCAGCAATTTCGGCTGATCGGGGTCGCGTTTCGGGATGCCGCTGTCAGCCTGCTTGAGCTGGGCTTCCAGTTGCGGCAGCTTGCCATACTGCAGCTCCGACACTTTCTGCCAGTTGCTCTCGCGCGTGGCCTGCTCCATCTGCAGCTTGACGTTCTCGATCTCTTCCTTGATGTGCGTGCTGCCCTGCACCACGGCTTTTTCCGCCTTCAGGATTTCCTCGAAGTCGTTGTACTCACGCTGCAGCTTGACGATTTCCTCGTCGATCAGGGCCAGGCGGCGCAACGATGCCTCGTCCTTTTCCTTCTTGACGGCTTCCTTCTCGATCTTCAGCTGGATCAAGCGGCGCTCCAGCTTGTCCATCACTTCCGGCTTCGAATCGATCTCGATCTTGATCTTCGCCGCCGCTTCATCGATCAGGTCGATCGCCTTGTCCGGCAGGAAGCGGTCCGTGATGTAGCGGTGCGACAGCTCGGCGGCGGCGATGATGGCAGCGTCCGTGATTTCCACCTTGTGGTGCAGCGCGTATTTATCCTGCAAGCCGCGCAGGATGGCGATCGTCGCTTCCACGGTCGGCTCATCGACCAGCACTTTCTGGAAGCGGCGTTCCAGCGCGGCATCCTTCTCGATGTACTTGCGGTACTCGTCGAGGGTGGTCGCGCCCACGCAGTGCAGCTCGCCGCGCGCCAGCGCCGGTTTGAGCATATTGCCGGCGTCCATCGCGCCTTCGGCCTTGCCCGCGCCCACCATGGTGTGCATCTCGTCGATGAAGACGATGGTTTGCCCCTCATCCATGGCCAGTTCCTTCAGCACGGATTTCAGGCGCTCCTCGAATTCGCCGCGGAATTTCGCGCCGGCCAGCAAGGCGGCCATGTCCAGCGAGAGTACGCGCTTGCCTTTCAGCGATTCCGGCACTTCGCCATTGACGATGCGCTGCGCCAGGCCTTCGACGATGGCCGTCTTGCCCACGCCCGGTTCGCCGATCAGCACGGGGTTGTTCTTGCTGCGGCGCTGCAGGATCTGGATGGTGCGGCGGATTTCATCGTCGCGGCCGATAACAGGGTCGAGCTTGCCCTTGCGCGCCCGTTCCGTCAGGTCCAAGGTGTATTTTTTCAAGGCTTCGCGCTGGCCTTCGGCCTCTTGCGAATCGACCTTGTTGCCACCGCGCACGGCGTCGATGGCCGCCTCCAGGGCCTTGCGGGTCAGGCCGTTTTCGCGCGCCAGCTTGCCGCAATCGGACTTGTCGTCCGTCATGGCCAGCAAGACCATTTCGCTGGACACGAACTGGTCGCCCGCCTTTTGCGATTCCTTGTCCGCCAGGTTCAGCAAGGCCACGAATTCGCGGCTGACCTGCACGTCGCCGCCCGTGCCGGACACCTTCGGCAAGCGTTCGAGCGAGGCGCCCAGGGCCTTGGACAGGCCGCCCACATTGACGCCGGCCCGCTGCAACAGCGAGCGGGCGCCGCCGTCGTCCTGGTTCAGCAGGGCCGTCAGCAGGTGGACTGGTTCGATATAGGGGTTGTCGTTGCCCACGGCCAAGCTTTGCGCATCGGCCAGGGCTTCCTGTAATTTGGTAGTGAGTTTGTCTTGTCGCATGAAAAGCGCTCCCGGTTAATTAGTTGTTAACCAAATTGGGGTGAGGCAGTGCTTTTCAAGGATACACAATGCAAGGAATCGATGCACTTTAGAAAATGCTAACGTGCGCGGCAGAGGCGCCTCAGGTGGGGCGTGCCGTCCACTTGTCCAGTGCCGTCTCGTCGCTGTCGCGCGCATCGACCCAGCGCGCCCCTTCGGGCGTGTCTTCCTTCTTCCAGAATGGCGCTTCCGTCTTCAGGTAGTCGATGATGAACTCGCAGGCGGCGAAGGCCTCGCCCCGGTGGGCGGACGAGACCGCCACCAGCACGATCTGCTCCTGCGGCAGCAGGGGGCCCACGCGGTGGATCACCAGCGCGCCGGACAGGGGCCAGCGGCCCCGCGCCTGCTCGACGATGGCTTCAATCGACTTTTCCGTCATGCCCGGATAATGCTCGAGCTCCATGGCGGCCACGTCCTGCCCCTCGTTCATGTCGCGCACCGTGCCGACAAAGCCGACGACGGCGCCCACCTTGGGGTTGCCTGCACGCAATTGTGCAATTTCTTGACTCAAGTCAAAATCAGCGTGCTGGACGCGGACGGAAGTGGTCATTTGGCGTGGCCTCCGATGCGGCGCAGCAACGTTTCGATGCGGCTGGCCGTGCGCGCATCGGTGGCGGCGGCAATCGCGCATAGCTGCATCAGCTGCGACACTTGCGTGAGCGGCTTCTGGCCGGATTTGAGCGACGATTGCAGTACTTCCACCTGCATTTTCAGGCGGTCGCGGGCAAATTCGGCGCCGCTGTCAACGCCGGCGACGATTTCCAGGCGCAAGACTTCATCGCGCAAGCGCTCGTGGTTGGCCTGCAATTGCTGCACGTAGGCGCCGGCGCCCTCGCCCAGCGCGGCCTGGGCGGCGGCAAAGCGCTGCTGCAGGCTGCGTTCATATTGCGTGTCCAGCGGCGGCAAGGCGCTCCACCGTTCGGACCAGGTAGCCGCATCGGCGCTGGCATCGCCCTCGATCAGGGCCGTTTCCAGCGCCTGCGCCAGGCGCAGCTTGTCGCGCAAGGCGTTGGCCTGCGCCGCACCGGCCCGTTCGGCGATGGCGTCCGCCTGCGCCTGCACGCCGGCCACGGCCGCCTGGTAGCGCTGTTCGATCTTCGCTTCGCTGGCGCGCGGCACGGGGCCCGTGGCGTTCCAGGCGGCGCGCGTGTCGCGCAGCAAGTGGTGGATGAAGGCCGTGCGGGCCTTGTCATCGCCCTCGGGCACGACGGCCGTTTCCAGCGCGGCGCACAGCGCTACGCGCGCATGCAGGTGTTCGCGGCGTTCGTGGTCGGCCGCATGGGCCGTTTCCTTGCGCTTGGCAAAGATATCGTCGCAGGCGGCGCGGAAGCGCTGCCACAGCGCCTGTTCCGCGCGGCGTTCCAGCGGCAGGGCTTTCGCCAGTTCCTGCCATTTATCCTGCAAGGCTTTCAGCATGTCGACCGTGTTGCGCTCCGATGGCTTGAGCAAGCCCACTTCGACGATCAATTGTTCGCGGCGCGCCGTCTCGATCTGGCGCTGCGTGTCCAGCGGCTTCGACAGGGCGTCCAGCGCGGCGCCGAACTCGGCGTCCAGGCGTTTCTTTTCCTTGCGGTCGATGGTGCCCAGGCGCGTCCACGCCTGGCGCAAACGCTGCGAGCTTGACGCGACATGTTTCCAGTCGGTGCTTTCTTCGGCCGCCAGGGCCGCCGTTTCCGCGATCAATTCCTGGGCTTTGGCCGCATTGCCGTGGCGCTCTTCGGCCAGTTGCTTGAAATGCTGGGCCGCCGGCGCATACGCCACGCTGCAGGCCGCGTCAAAACGTTCCCACAGGGATTTCGGAGCCGGGCCGGACAAGGTGTCGAGCGACTTCCAGCGCTCACGCAGGCTGCCCACTTTCTTGGCCAGTTCGGCCATTGGGAGTTCTTGCGCCGGCAATTCCTCGCCCGCCTTGACCAGCTCCTCGCGCGACACGTTGCCGCCCCAGCGCGCCCAGTCGGCCAGGCGTTTGAATTCCGCACGCACGTGGGCCAGGCGGTCCGCTTGCGCAGGCGTCAGCCGGCCGTGCTTGCTGTCGCGCAAGGTCTTGTCGTGCTCGGACGCCACGTGCAATAACCCATCCTGCAGAGCCGCCTCCATGGCGTCGAGCGTCTTGAAGAATTGCTGCGTCGCTTCCTTCGACACGGGTGCGTGTTCCTGGCGCGGCTTGCGCAGTACAGGCATCGGGTCGGCATGGGCCGGTGCGGCCTCCGGCGCCGCCTGCACGGGCACCGGCGCGCTGGCCAGCAGGGCCGCAAATTGCTGCTGCAAGCTGTCGGACAAAGCGGATTCGGGCAGGCGCGGCAGGGCTTGCCACGCGCGCTTCAAGACATCCACGTCGAGCGTGGCGGCGTCCAGCGCCTGCCATTCGGCCAGCGCGGCCTGGCGCGCATCGAACACGGCCTGGTGTTGCAGCAGGGCTTGCAAGGCCGACTGCGCCTGCTCGCGCGCCTGGAGAAAATCGCTCTCCAGGTGTTTCGGCAAGGATGCGCGCTCGGGCGAGTGCGCATGCAGCGCATGCTCCGCGTCCAGGCTGGCCAGCGCCTGCGCCAGCTCCCCGGCGCCCTGGCCATTGCTGGCCAGCGCGCGCGCGGCGGCGACGGCGTCGATCACGGCGCGCTGCAGCACCACTTGCGCTTCCAGGCGGGCGGCCAGCGCCGCGCGCGCGGCGGCAAAAACGGTCGCCAGCTCGGGCGTGGCCTTGATGACTTGCCATTGGCGGTCCAGCTCGGCTACCTGGTTGGGGCTCAGCTTTTCATCGTTCAACAGGCGCTGGGCCGTATCGATGCTGGCCTGGGCGCGTTGCGTCTCGGCGGCCTGATGACGGATCAGGTCAATGCGGCCCTGCATCAGCTTGGCCACGCGGCGGTCCGTGTTGCGCATGGCGTGGTGGACTTTTTCCAGCAGGGGCAAGGCATGGACGTGTTCGGCCGCGATCAGACGGGCATCGGCAAATTCGCTGGACACAATGAATTCAACGGCGGCGGCTTCGTCGCCCGCCACGGCATGGGCACGCGCAACCTGTTCGGCGCGGCGCGATGCGCTCTGCGCCGAGGCGGCGGCCTGTTCTGCCACGACAGGATCGGGGACGGCAGTCTTGCTGGCAGAACGCTTGAAGAGAAATTCGAACATGACGGGTTTCGCGTGGATCAAAACCACCATCATAACAAAGCCCGGGGTATTGCATCGGACAGGTCTGTACAAGTTACGAAATGAGTAACATCGTGAGTAGCATCGCATTTCCCCCATGAAAGCGCCAGCACAAAATCGGGGCGGCGCCCCAGGCGCAAACGGGAGATGGGGTGGGCGCTCGCTTCCCCGTTCAAGCCCGCGCGCGCAGCGGCTGTGGCTCGACCGGCAAGGCGTCTGCGGCGACAGCGTTGCCGGTGGCAGCGACGGTGCCGTCAGGCGTACCGGGCGCCGGCAAAGGCACTGGCATAACAAAGGGCAGCACCTGCGCCTTGCCACGGCGCGCTTCCTGCGCGCGCGCATCGTGGGCGAGGAACTGGTAGGCGATGGCAAACCACGCTTCGCCGACGATGACCTTGCACGCCAGCGCAAACAGCTCGCGCTCTTCTTTTTCCAGGCGCTGCAGCAAGGCCGCGCAAAAGGCGTCGATGGCGGCGCACAGCTGCTCGGCCTGCAATTCGGAATGGTCGATGGCGGCACCCGCGCGCTGCTGCACGACATTGATGCTTTCCAGCGCCGCGTGGTTCAAGCCATTGAGCTCATTGAGCAAACCGTCGGCATGCGGCGCGGCCTGGCGAATGGCGGGGATCAGATACATCTCCACCTTGCGCCAGTAGCCGCCCTGGTACAGCCGGCTCAGCCAGTCGCCCGCGTATTGCAGTTGCGCCAGGCTGAGCCGGCTCTGCTGGCGCAGCTGCACATGCATGTACTTTTGAAAAGCTAACAAGCTCATGCGGATGCTGGCCTGTTCCACCGACAGGGAAACCAATATGTATGTTGCCGTAAGCATGCACTCACTCCCGAAAACGCGCTGGATGTCTGATCCTGGAAGTGAAAGTGTAAAGACTACCGACAGGGGCGGGTTTGATCCTGCACAAACCCGCAGCTAAGTAATCCTCGGGAAATGAGTGTGAATTTATGACGAACAGAAGCGGATGCTATGCAAGGCGCTCGCTGCGACGCCGTGCGGGCACTGCTAGCAGTGAGCAAGCCTCGTCGGCCACCTTGCAGAGCGCCGGTTATGGAAGTCAGAAATCACAATAATTTATTGGGGTTGCTTTAGCCAGCCGCGCTTTCTTTTACGGCGCGCGCAAGCCGATATGCAGGTTGACGACGCCAGGCTCTTCCGATGGCGTGACCTCGCCGCCAAAGCTTTTCACCAGCCGCTGCATGCCCTTGTTGCGCGCCATCGCCTCGCCCACCAGCGCTTCCGTGCCGCGGCTGCGGAAGTAGTCGACCAGCTTTTCAAACAGGATGTGGCCCAGGCCCTTGCCTTTCAGGGCCGAGCGCACGGCGATGGCGAAATCGGCGTGGATATTGTCCGGGTCGGCCACGGCGCGCACCACGCCCAGGGTTTCCGGCTTGCCGTCCGGCCCCGTGTGGGTGGCAATGAAGGCCATGGCGCGGTCGTAATCGATCTGCGTCAGGCGCGCCAGCTGCGACACGGGCAGCTCGCGCATGGACGTGAAGAAGCGCAGGCGCACGTCGTCCGGGTCCAGCGCGTGGAACAAATCCATGTGCTGCGGCGCGTCTTCGGGGCGGATGGGGCGCAGCAGGATGGACTGGTCCATCCACGTCACCTGCTCTTCCAGTTCCTGCGGATACGGGCGGATGGCCAGGCGGTCGCGCTTCTGGCCCGGCTGCAGGCGGATGCGCGCGTCGAGGGCGATCACGCCGTCCGCATCGGCCACCAGCGGGTTGATGTCGAGTTCGGCCAGCTCGCCGATGTCGGCCACCAGCTCGGCCACCTGGATCAGCGTATAGCAGATGGCGTCGATGTCGGCCGGCGGCTGGTTGCGGTAGCCGGCCAGCAGTTTCGACACGCGCGTGCGCGCCAGCATGTCGCGCGCCAGCACCATGTTCAGCGGCGGCAGGCCGATGGCGTGATCGGCCGTCACTTCCACGGCGATGCCGCCCTGCCCCACCAATATCACGGGGCCGAAGGCGGCGTCCGTGGTCACGCCGACGATCAATTCATGCGACTGCGGCCGGCGCGCCATCTGCTGCACCGTGAAGCCGTCGATCAACGCATCGGGGCGCATGCGGCGCACGCGCTTGAGCATGGCGGCGGCCGCCGTGCGCAGGATGTCGGGTGTGTCGAGGTCGAGCGCCACGCCGCCCACGTCGGATTTGTGGGCGATGTCGGGCGAATGGATCTTCAGCGCCACGGGATAGCCGATGTCCGCCGCCACGGCCAGCGCCTCTTCCACGTCGGCCGCCATGCGCGTGGTGGCGACGGGAATGCCGTAGGCGGCCAAAATTTCTTTCGAGCGGCATTCACCGAGCACCGTCTGGCCGGCGGCCAGCGCGGCGGCGACGATTTCGCGCACGCGCGCGCGGCGCGGCGTGGCCGACATGGGCAACTGCGCCGGCACCTGCATCAGGGTTTCCTGGTTGCGCCGGTACTGCACGATCTGCATGAAGCCATGCACGGCCTTTTCCGGCGTGTCGTAGGTGGGAATGCCGGCGCGGTTGAAGACCTGGCGCGCGGGCGCCACGGTGGTGCCGCCCAGCAGGCACGACAGCACCGTGCGCGAGGTGGCCTTGATCAACGGCGTGACGGCTTCGGCGATGTCGATCGACGAGACCATGGCCGTGGGCGCGTGCAGCAGCAGCAAGGCGTCCGCCTGCGGCTCGTCGAGCAGCGGCTTGATGGCGTCGGCATAGCGCTGCACGGCCGCGTCGCCGGGCAAGCCCACGGGGTTGTCGTGCGACCAGCCCCGCGGCAGCGCCTTTTCCAGCGCGATCACGGTATCGGGCGACAGTTCGGCCAGCTTGCCGCCGCTGCTCACCAGCGCATCGGTGGCCATCACGCCCAGGCCGCCGCCATTGCACAAAATCGCCAGGCGCTCGCCGCGCTGCGAGCGGATATGCGTGAGCGTTTCCACGGCGTCGAACAGTTCCTCGGCCGAATACACGCGCAGCATGCCGGCGCGGCGGATGGCAGCGTCATACACGGCGTCGGAACCGGCCAGCGCACCCGTGTGCCAGGCCGCCATGGCCGCGCCTTCCGCCTCGCGCCCCGCTTTCAGCACGATGACGGGCTTGCTGCGCGCAGCCGCCCGCGCCGCCGACATGAATTTGCGCGCCGCCTGGATGTCTTCCATGTACAGCAGGATGGCCGCCGTGTCGATGTCGCCGGCCAGGTAGTCGAGCAGGTCGCCGAAATCGATGTCATAGCTGGCGCCCAGCGAAATGAACTTGGAAAAGCCCACGCCGTGCGCGTTGGCCCAGTCGAGCACGCCCGACACCAGCGCCCCCGATTGCGACACGAAGGCGATCTTGCCGCTCGTGGCGCCGACATGGGCGAAACTGGCGTTCAAGCCCAGCTTCGGCACCAGCAGCCCCATGCTGTTGGGGCCGAGGATGCGCAGCAGGTGCGGTTTGGCCGCTTTCAGCATGGCCAGGCGCAGCGACTGCTCGCGCACGGGATCGAGGCCCGACGTCATGACGATGGCCGCGCGCGTGCCCAGCGCGCCCAGTTCACGGATCAGCGCCGTGATGGTGGCAGGCGGCGTGCAGATGATGGCCAGGTCCGGCGCCTTCGGCAAGTGCGCCAGCTTGCGGTAGCATTTCAGGCCCATCAGCTCGTCGTACTTGGGATTGACTGGCCAAATCTCACCCTGGTAGCCACCGCCCAGCAGGTTGTACAGGGCGATGGCGCCCAGCTTGCGTTCGCGCGCCGTGGCGCCGATCAGGGCCACCGAGGCCGGCTTGAACAGCTTGTCGAGATTTCGGATACTCATGTTCTGGCCTCATGGTTTGCCGGAGTGGCTTACTTGGTCACATCCCAGTGTATAGGATGCGTTGCCAAAAAAATTTGACTTTGCGAAGCGTTTCACGAAAAAACCGCACGCGCCTACCAGCGCGAGCGGTGGCTTTCCGTCACCCCCGCCAGTTGCGCCACGATGCGCTTGGGAGAGTCCGCGCTGGCGCGCACCCAGCCGCTGAACGTGCCGATCGGCTGAATGTAGCGGCTGGCGGCAATCCACAGGTTTTTATCCTCGCGGCGCGCCCCTTCCGGCTTGAAGTGCAGGTCCAGCAGATCGTCGTCCGTCCACACATGCCACGGCGCCAGCGGGTTGTCGGGATTGAAGTCGAAATGCGCGCGCCCCAGCCCGTATAGCTGGCCATCGAGCCACAGCGCGTTTTCATGCGCGCCGAAATAGCCGGCCTGCAGATTGAAACCCAGATCCAGGCTGTGCGCCGAGGCCCAGCGCCATTCCGTCTCGCGCGCCAGCAAGCCGTTCGAATAATCGAAGCTGGCCACGCCGTCGTCCAAGCTGTAGCCCATGGCGCCGCAGCGCACGCTGCCCCACAGGGGCAGGCCGCCCGACTTTTGCGTCGCATGCACGCTGCCGCCCTCGCCCACGGGCCCCACGGCAAGCAAGGTCGGTGCCACGGGCGGGCCGAATTCCGCATCGATGCCGAAATGGCCGCAATCGAGCCGCAAACGGTAGCGCTGCTGCGGCTGCGCCTCGATGGAGATCACTTGCGAGAAGAAGCGGAAGCGGCTGCTGGCACCCGCATGCGGCGCCACCGACGCGCACAGGCCGGCGATGCCATCCTGCGAAAAGGCCGCCACGATCTTGCCCTTGTGGCGGTCGAAGGCATACGCGAAGGCCGTGCTGGTCCAGCCCAGGTCGACGATGGCCACGCCGCAGAACAGGGTCGGCGTGGACAGGGCCACGTAATGCCAGCGCTTGTGGTGGAACAGGCGCCAGAGGGCGCGGCGCGCGTGCGGCGGCGCCAGCGCGGCCCAGTCGAAGGCGCTCAATTGTCCCGTGTAGCGGCCAAAACATGGCACACCATCGGCGTCGAGCAGGTGGGCAGGCGCCGGCGGCAGCATCATGCGGCCCGCCTTGCGGCAGCGCCGCCGTCTTGCAGCGCCTCGGCCAGCTGCGCGCCAAACAGCGCCGGCTGCGCCTGCGCAATCTCGATATCCGGGCACGCATGCCAGAGCGCCAGCCGCTGCACGGCGCCAGCCACGTCCTGCACCAGGCGGGCACTGAGGCGCACGCCCTCTTCCAGCGCCAGCGACTTGATCTCGAAGCGCCCTTGCGCGCGGTGCGCCTTGGCGTCCAGGCGCCCCACGAGCGCGCCGCGGCGCAAAATCGGCAGCGTAAAATAGCCATAGCGGCGTTTTTCAGCGGGCGTATAGCATTCGAGCCGGTAGTCAAAGCCGAACAGTTCCAGGGCGCGGCGCCGGTCCCAGACGACGGGATCGAACGGCGAGAGGATCGTCGTCAGGGTGGGCGCCAGCTTGCCGTCCGCCGCGTCGCGCAGCAATTGCCCATGCCCGGCATGCACGTACACGGCATCATCCCAGCCATCGACAGCGCAGCGCAGCAGCGCGCCCTCTTCCACCAGCATGTGCAGATCGTGCGCCAGGCTGGCGCGCGGCTGTTTGGTGCGGAAGTAGTCGCTGATCCAGCTGGCCCGCGCCAGGCCCAGCGCCTTCACGCTGGCCAGCAGCAGGCGCCGGCGCACCTGCTCCTCGGACGGCAGCAAGCCGTCGTGCCAGCCCGGCAGCACCCGTTCGGCCAGGTCGTAATAGCGCTGGAACTGATGGCGCTTGGCGATCATCAGCACGCCCGATGTAAACAGCACTTCGAGTGAGCGCTTTTCCGGCTTCCAGCTCCACCAGCCGCCCGCCTGGCCATCCGTGCGCTCAAAATCAGCGGAGCGCGCGGCGCCATTGGCGCGGATATGCTCCAGCACGGTGGCTACAGCCTCGCCCTGCTCGGCCATCCATTTGACCGAATACTTCCAGCCCATGGCGGCCGGGTCGAGCATGCGGTGGCGGTACAGGCCATAGTCTTCGATGGGCACGAAGCACGCTTCATGCGCCCAGTATTCGAACAGCGCGCCCTCGGCCAGCAATTGCTCCAGCCACGGCTGCGGATAGTCGCCCAGCCGGCTCCACAGCACCAGATACGGACTGCGCGCCACCACGTGGATGGTGTCGATCTGCAGCACGCCCATCTGCCGCACGGCGGCCAGCACGTCGGCCTTCACGGCTTTTTTACGCCGCGCCTGCAGCAAACCCTGCGCGGCCAGGTGCAAGGCGCGCGCGGCGGCCAGGGACAAGGCAGGGGCGTCGGGAGGAAGGGGCTGATGTGGGCTGTGCATAGCAGAAAGATACCGCATTCCGCACCTGCCTTGTGCGTTTTCTCGCTATCGGAGCGCGCCGCCGCTGGCGCCGCTACCCGGGGCAACACGGCCGTCACGGCCAGCCGCCGTCCCTGCAAGCGGCCGCCGGTCTTCACCGAAGACACGGTGCATGGCGGGACCGGTGCCGCGTTCGCATGCTGGCGCGCTTGTTAAGAATCTCTTAAGAACTTCTGCGCATGCTGCACGGCGAAATATTGTTTGGGTAGCCATGTCTGTAATTGTGAATGATTCTTATTATTTTCATGATTCCCATTACCAATGCAGTCCAGACCAATCACTGATCCATTCTCCAGGAGTTTGCATGTCCAACAGCCCCCGCCGCGCGCGCCTGCCGCGCCCCACCACCCTGGCCCTGGCCGTGGCCGCTTTGTCCTGCCTGCCGGCTCACGCCCAGACGGGCGCGCCTGCCAGCCTGCCGGAAGTAGTGGTCTCCGCCTCCGGTTTCGAGCAGGATATCAAACAGGCGCCCGCCTCGATCACCGTGCTGACGCGCGAAGAGCTGTCGAAGGAGCGCTTCGGCAACCTGACGCAGGCGCTGGAAAGCGTGGAAGGCATCGACGTGGGCGCGGCGGGCGACAAGACGGGCGGCATGAACATCAGCATCCGCGGCATGCCCAGCGACTACACGCTGGTGCTGATCGACGGGCGCCGCCAGAACGCGGCCGGCAACGTCACGCCGAACGGCTTCGGCGGCACGCAGACGAGCTTCATGCCGCCGCTGGCCGCCATCGAGCGCATCGAAATCATCCGCGGCCCCATGTCGACCCTGTACGGCTCGGACGCCATGGGCGGCGTGATCAATATCATCACGCGCAAGGTGGGCAAGCAATGGATGGGTTCCGTCGCGGCTGACTACACCTTGCAGCAGGAAGCGGACTTCGGCGACGTGAAAAACGGCCGCTTCTACCTGAGCGGCCCCCTCGCCACCGACCTGCTGGGCCTGTCCCTGCGCGGCAGCAAGCAGCGCCGCGATGCGGCCGACATCCGCCACAGCAATGCGGCCGGCGAGCAAGTTTCCGCCAGCATGGGCGCCAACCCCGTGCGCGCGGACATTGAAAACTTTGGCGCGCGCCTGGCGTTCACACCCAACCGTTTCCACACCGTCATCCTCGACGCGGACGCAGGCCGCCAGACCTACGACAATTCGAAGAAGCAACTGGGCACCTTGGGCTTGCAGGGCGGATACGGCCCCGAGCAGAAGTACAACCGCGACCAGTGGACCCTGTCGCACACGGGCCGCTTCGGCTTCGGCACGCTCGACAGCAGCTACATGGTGAACCAGACGGAAACCCTGGGCCGCACGATTCCACCGGGCACGCCAGGCGCCGTCGCCGGCAGCGCGCGCACCCTGGAAGTGGAAAGCCGGGTGTTTGACACCAAATTGGTCCTGCCTTTGGGCAAACACATGGCTACCGTCGGCGCGCAATGGTGGAAGGCAGAAATGACGGACGGCGTGGCGCCAAAGACATTCGAGTTCACGCAAAAAGCCCTGTTCGTGGAGGACGAATGGCAGGTGCTGGAGCATCTCGCGCTGACCTTCGGCGCCCGTTATGACGATCACAGCATCTTCGGCGGCCAGACCAGCCCCCGTGCCTATGCCGTGTGGAATGCGACGCCAAGCTGGACCATCAAAGGCGGCGTCAGCAAGGGTTACAAGACTCCGCGCGTGGAACAACTGTCGCCAGGCATCAACGGTTTCGGCGGCCAGGGCACGATCCCCCTCGTCGGCAGTCCGAATCTGAAGCCGGAAACGAGCACGACGACGGAAATCGGCGCGTATTTCGACAACCTGGCTGGCTGGACGGCCAGCGGTTCCCTGTTCAACAATGCGTTCAAGGACAAGATCACCACGGGCACGGGCCTCATCAACTGCGCTTACCGTCCGTCCCCGAACCGCCCCGGCTGCGTCAGCTTCGGCAACTGGCCCAACGTCGATGCGTTCGGCCAGTCGGTCAATGTAGATGAGGCCGTCACACGCGGCGTCGAGCTGAACACGCGCTTCCCGCTGGGCAAGACCTTGTCGGCCAGCGCCAACTACACGTACACGGAAAGTGAACAGAAGAGCGGCAGCAACGCGGGCAAGCCCCTGAGCGACACGCCCAAGCACGCCGTCAACGCGCGCCTGTCGTGGGATATTTCGCGCGCATGGAACGGCTGGCTGCGCGCCGAGTACCGCAGCGAGCGCTTCCGCGATCCGGGCACCTCGGCTTCCACGCGCGCCGCCAAGGCCGCGCTGGGCGACTACAAGGGCTACACCATGCTGCACCTGGGCAGCAGCTATCAGCTGAACCAGCGCGTGACCCTGAACGCGGCCGTGTACAACCTGCTCAACAAGGACTTCATCGACTACCAGCCTTACCGCGCACCGGCATTGACCTACGCCAACCGCTATGTCAACAGCCTGGATGGCCGCCGCCTGTGGCTGTCAGCCACTGTCGATTTCTGATGATGTGATGGTCTGCCGGCCATGACCGCAACGGGCTGCCTCACGGTAGCCCGTTTTTTATCCAGCGGCTTTTGGCTTGTCGATGCAGTAGCCGATCGCATGCACGGTGCGTATCACGTCCCGTCCCAGCTTCTTGCGCAGGTGGTGGATATGCACTTGCACGGCATTGCTTTCCACTTCGCCGCCCCAGCTGTACAGGTTTTTCTCCAGCTGTTCCCGGCTCAGCACCCGGCCGCCGTGTTCCAGCAGCAGCTGCAGGATGCGAAATTCCTTCACCGTCAGCATCACGGGCAATCCCCCCTGCGTCACCTGCCGGTGCGCGATATCGAGCACCAGCTCGCCGTGCACGAGGTGTTCGCGCAGACGGCCGGCGGCACGGCGGCAGGCGCTGCGGATGCGCGCGGCCAGCTCGTCGAGGTCGAACGGTTTCACCAAAAAATCGTCGGCGCCCGCGTCCAGCCCGGCGATGCGCTCGCCCACCTGGTCGCGCGCCGTGACGACCAGCACGGCGCCGCTGTAACCATTGTCGCGCAGCACGCCCAGCGCCTGCATGCCGTCCTGCCCCGGCAAGCCCAGGTCGAGCAGGATGCAGCCATAGTCGTGCAGACGCACGGCCGTGTGCGCGTGCTCGGCGCTCGTGACCCAGTCGACGGCATAGCCGCCCTGTTCCAGGCCGATCTGCGTGGCGCGGCCCAGTTGCGGGTCGTCTTCGGTCAGCAGGATGCGCATGGAAAAGCGGCGCGGCCCGCTCAGTCCTTTTTCTTGATCAGGCCCGCCAGCGCGGCAAACGGATTGTGCGTGGCAGGCGCCACCTCGGCCGACAGCAGGCCGGCGCCACGGTCCGCTTCCAGGTAGCGCGAGTGCTCATTGTCGTGGCAATACAGGCACAGCAGTTCCCAGTTGCTGCCATCGGGCGGATTGTTGTCGTGGTTATGGTCGCGGTGGTGCACCGTCAGCTGCTGCACGTTGGCGCGCGTAAATTCGCGCATGCAGCGGCCGCATACCCACGGGTACATCTTCAGCGAGCGCTCGCGGTAGCCGCTCTCGCGCTGGTCGGCGGCGCGGCGCGCTTCGGCCACAATCTTGTCCAGTCTTGCCGCGTCGGGCTTTTTGCTCTGCATGACAACTTTCGATATGGGAGGTAGAAGTGTCCATTTTAATGAGGATGGGCGCGTATTTGTACTTTTTCTGCCACGGCGCCCGCCCGTGTCGCCGCCGGCGTGCTTTTTTTAGCGTGCGCGGCACCACAAATACTTGATTTAACGCAAAATAAGCCCAGCGACAGACCGCGAACAGACGATGGCAGCGGCGGCAACACGCTGACGCGCAAGGCGGCCGATTTCGGCTATCATGCGCGCCACGCCGCCCCTCCCCTTTTCCATGAATATAGCCTGCAAGCGCCCGTGATAGCGATAACAAGACCCCTGCAACGCCTTGCCCGCCGCCTGTACCCTCTCAGCCTGGTGCCCCTGTTCGCGCTCATCCTGCTGCTGGCGCTGTGGGCGGCCGTCTTTTACCAGGTGGGCCAGGAACGGGCCAGCGCCGTGCGCGACGCCGTGGCCATCAGCCAGTCGCTGGCCCGCACCCTGGCCGACCATACCAGCTTCATCCTGCGCCAGACCGACCACGCCACGCAATTGTTCAAGCTCAAATACGAGGAAACGGACGGCGGCCTGCGCCTGAATGAATTCACGCGCCGCCAGGGCCTGCTCGACAGCGTGCTGCCATCGAAGCTGGAACTGCCGATCGCCCTCATCGACGCGCACGGCAATGTGCTCGACAGCGCCCACGCCTATCTGCCGGAAAACCTGGCCATGCAGCCATTTTTCAGGGCGCTGGCCGCGAATGCGTCCGACACGGCCCTGGTCGACACGCCCATGCTCGATGCAGGCAGCAAGCGCTGGGCCATCCGCCTGGCGCGCCGCCTGAACGACGCGCACGGCCGCTTCGCCGGCGCCATCGTCATCCTCGTCGACCCCACGTATTTTGTCGACGACTACGACCGCCTGAACCTCGATGAACAGGGCGCGCTGATGCTGGTGGCGCGCGACAGCGGGCTGACGGTGGGGCGCATCGGCGAGCAATTGATCCTCAGCGACCGCATCGACTTCCGCATGCCGGGACCGCCGCAGCACGCCCCGGAAGAACTGCTGATCGAACCACCCGTCGACGCGACGTCCCGCATCTACAGCTACCACGAGCTGCCGCGCTACCCGCTGCTGGCCGTGGTGGGCGTGAACCGCGCGGTCGCCCTGGCGCGCTTCGAACACCGCCGCCTCGTATATGTCGGCGCACTGCTCGCCGCCAGCGTGCTCATTGCCAGCTTTACGGCCATGCTGATGCGCCAGAGCGCGCGCCTGCGCCGCAGCATCCGCCAGGCCAAGGAAGCCCAGGCGCTGCTGCGCGCAGCGCACCAGGGCAGCCTCGATGCCGTGCTGCTGCTGAAAGCCTGGCGTCCCGCGCCGGGCAAGCCCGTGGAAGACTTCATTTTCGCCGACGTCAACGAGCGGGCCGCCGACATGCTGGGCAAGCCACGCTCCGAACTGCTGGGCCAGCGCGTGCTGCCGCGGGTGCCGCTGCTGCGCGACGAGCGTTTCTTCAAGCGCTTCGTGCTGGTGATGGAAACGGGCCAGCCGCTGGAAGATGAATTCGAGCTGCCGCTGGCCTCGGGCGGCACGCGCTGGCTGCGCCACCAGGTGGTGCCCATCGCCGACGGCGTGGCTGTCACTTCGCGCGACATCAGCGCGCGCAAGCACGACGAACTGGCGCTGCAGGACAACCGCAGCTTCCTGCAATCGCTGATCGACCATTTGCCCGTGCTGGTCTACGTGAAAAGCGCGCGCCCGGAAAACTTCGGCCAGATGGAAGTGTGGAACAAGGCGGCCGAGGACATCACCGGCCACCTGGCCGCCGACGTCATCGGCAAGACCGATTGCCAGGCCTTCCCGCCCGGCTTCGGCCTGCACGACGCCGAGGACGACCGCGCCATCCTGGCCGAGCGCGGCGTCATCGACCATACGGAAAAGCCGTTGCGACTGCGCGACGGCAGCCTGCGCTACCTGCGCGCCGTCTCGGTGCCCGTGTTCGACGAGCGCCAGCAGATCGAACATATCCTGTGCATCGCCGAGGATATCTCGCAGCGCCGCCAGCAGGAACTGGAACTGCGCCAGAAACAGGCCGAGCTGGCCGCCGTCAACGACGCCTCGCCGCTCGGGCTGGTGCGCCTGGACCGCCAGCGCCGCTGCACCTACGTCAACCGCACCTTCGAATCGATCACGGGCCTGCCGCGCGCCGCCGCCCTGGGCGCCGGCTGGACCAGCGCCGTGCACCCGGACGACTATCCGCTGATGCACGTGGCGCTGGAACAGCTCACGCGCAGCCATGCCCCATTCCAGTCCACCCTGCGCTGCCTGCAGCGCGACGGCAGGCTGGCCTGGGTCTCCGTCAAGATTGCCCCCATCCTTATCGACGGCCGGATCGAAGGCTATGTGGGCAGCCTGGACGACATCACCACCTTGCGCGAATCGGAAGTGGCGCTGCTGGAAAGCGAAGCGCGCCTGCGCACCATCGCCGACACCTTGCCGGCCATGATCGCGTACATCGACGCCGACCAGGTCTACCGCTTCCTGAACATCGCCTATGAGCGCGAATTCGGCCTGACGGGCCAGCAGGCGCTGGGCAAGAGCGTGCGCGACACGGTGGGCGAGGCGCGCTACCGCGCGGTGGCGCCGTATATCGAACGCGTGCTGGCCGGCGAAACCCTGAGCTTCGAGGAAGAAGACGACAAGGAAGGCATCGAGCGCTGCATGGAGGTGATCTACATCCCGCAGATCGGCGAAGACAAGCTGCAGGTGGTGGGTTTTCACGTGATGCGCCAGGATATCACCGTGCAAAAGCGCGAGAAGCAGCGCCTGCTGAAGCTGGCCCAGGTCGATGTGCTGACGGGCCTGTCGAACCGCGCCGGCTTCCAGCAAAAACTCAGCGACGCCATGCACGCGAGCCGCCGGCAGCAGCACCTGATGGCCGTCATGTACATGGATATCGACCGCTTCAAGCCCGTCAACGATACGCACGGCCACGGCACCGGCGACGCCCTGCTGCGCGCCTTCGCCCAGCGCCTGACGCAGACCATGCGCGCCACCGACATCATCGCCCGCCTGGGCGGCGACGAATTCACCATCATCATGGAACAGATCACCCGGCCCGACGACGCGGCCGTGCTGGCGGAAAAAATCGTCGCCGCCATGCAGCAGCCGTTCGAACTCGATGGCATCACCGTGCGCATTTCCGCCAGCATCGGCCTGGCCTTCTACCGCGACGAAGACATCTCGCCCGCCGTGCTGCTGCAGCGGGCCGACGTGCTGCTGTACCAGGCGAAACAGGATGGGCGCAATACGTACAGAGCCGGCGCATTGACGGCTTGATGGCTGAGGGCAAGCCCAACTGAAGGCTGGGGTCAGTCGCTTCGCGATCGGCAAGTTCCCTACCTGGAAACTTTCCCCCAACGGGTCTGCCCCCTATCATTCCTGCTATATTGGCGCCTGTCCTCCCCTACCCTTGCCCCACCATGCGCCTGCTGCACACTTCCGACTGGCATCTGGGCCAGACCCTGCACAATTATGAGCGGGGCTACGAGCACCAGCGCTTCCTCGACTGGCTGCTCGACACGCTCGTCGCCGAACAGGTCGACGTGCTGCTCGTCGCCGGCGACGTGTTCGACAACGCCAACCCGTCGGCCGCCTCGCAAAAGCAGCTGTATGTGTTCCTGCAGCAGGCGCGCGCGCGCCTGCCCGGGCTGCAGCTGGTCGTCGTCGCCGGCAACCACGATTCGGCCGGCCGCCTGGAAGCGCCCGGCCCCCTGCTGGCCGCGCATGGCACGCACGTGATCGGCCATTTGCTGCGCGGCGAGGATGGCGACATCGACCTGGAACGCCTGCTGCTGCCGCTCACCGGCAGCGATGGCCAGGTACGGGCCTGGTGCCTGGCCGTGCCTTTCCTGCGCCCCGGCGACGTGCCGAAACTGCCGGCCGGCGATACCCAGGACGCCTACCTGGGCGGCATCGCCCTGCTGTACCGCCAGCTGGCGGACCTGGCGCTGGCGCGCCGCCAGCCCGGCCAGGCCATCATCGCCATGGGCCACTGCCACATGGTGGGCGGCGAAATGTCGAACGACTCCGAACGCCGCATCGTCATCGGCGGCACCGAGATGCTGCCATCGGGGATGTTCGATACCGCCATCGCGTATGCGGCGCTGGGCCACCTGCACAAGGCGCAGGCCGTGGGCGGCCAGGAACGCATCCGCTACTGCGGCAGCCCGATTCCCCTGTCGTTCGCGGAAGTGAATTACCGCCACCAGGTGCTGTGCCTCGAAATCGATGGCGACACGCTGCAGTCCGTGCGCGCCATCGCCGTGCCGCGCGCCGTGCCCCTGCTGCGCGTGCCCGCCGCGCCGGCGCCCATCACCGAGGTGCTGGCGCAGCTGGCCGCCCTCGACGTGCCCGATGCACCCACGGAAGCGCAACCGTTCCTGGAAGTGCGCGTGCGCCTCGATGCCCCCGAACCGGGCCTGCGCGCGCGCATCGAGACGGCGCTCGATGGCAAGCACGTGCGCCTGGCGAAGATCGAGACGTCGAGCGCCGCGCGCAGCAGCGCGACCGAGAACATGACGCTCGACCAATTAGGCCAGCTGCAGCCCGACGACATCTTCCGCCGCCTGTACCTGCAAAAATACGGCCGGCCCGCACCGCCCGAACAACTGTCGGCCCTGGCCGAACTGCTGCTGCCCGGCGCCTGAGCACTCCTGAAAAACCATGAAAATCCTGAACATCAGCGGCAAGAACCTGGCCTCGCTGGCCGGCGAATTTGAAGTCGACTTCCAGCAGGAGCCGCTGGCGTCCGCAGGCCTGTTCGCCATCAGCGGGCCCACGGGCGCGGGCAAGAGCACCCTGCTCGACGCCCTGTGCCTGGCCCTGTACGACGCCACGCCGCGCCTGCTGAAAGTGCTGGGCCGGGGCAGCGCACTGCCCGACGTGGGCAAGGAAACCGTCAACGCCCAGGATACGCGCACCCTGCTGCGCCGCGGCACGCCGGACGGCTATGCGCAAGTGGACTTCGTCGGCAACGACGGCGGTCACTACCGCGCGCGCTGGAGCGTGCGCCGCTCGCGCACCCGCGCCGAAGGGGCGCTGCAGGCGACCGCCATGAGCTTGCACAAGCTGCCCGCGCTGCAGCCCATCGGCGGCACCAAGACGGAAGTCAAGGAAGAGATCGAAAAGCGCATCGGCCTGTCCTTCGACCAGTTCACCCGCGCCGTGCTGCTGGCGCAGAACGAATTCTCCACCTTCCTGAAGACGGAAGACAATGAACGGGGCGAATTGCTGGAAACCCTGACGGGCAGCAGCATCTATACCGACATTTCCGTGCGCGCCTTCGAGCGGGCGAAAAAGGAAAAGCAGGTGCTCGAACGCCTGGGCGAAAAACTGGCCGACCAGCGGCCCATGTCGCCGGAAGAACGGACCGATACCGAGGCGCTGTGCGGCGCGGCCGAGACCACCCTGCACACCATCGACTTGCGCAAGACGGTGCTGGAACTGCAGCAGCGCTGGCACCAGGAGACGCACAAGCTGCAAAGCCAGGTAGCGGCGGCGCAGGAGACGCTCGATAGCGCGGATACCGAACGGGCCGCTGCCGAAGAACGCCGCGCGGCGCTGGCGCAGTGGGAATTGCTGCAGCCGGCGCGGCCCCTGATCGATGACCTGGCACGCCTGGCGAGCGACATCGCCAGCAGCGGCACCGCGCTGGAAGCGTCGCGCCTGCAGGCGGCGCAGGCCGTGGCCAGCGCAACGCAACTGGCGCAGGCCGTGCAGCTGGCGGCAGCGGCCTTGCAGGCAGGAGAAGCGGCACAGCGCGACGCGGCGCCCCTGCTCGATCAAGCCAAGGCGCTCGATGCCGGCATTGCAGCCCACTTGCCGGCGCACCGCCGGGCCAGGGAGGCGGCACTGGCGGCAGACCAGGCCAACGAAACGGCGCGCGCCACCTTGCACGATCTGCAGCAGCGCCAGCACGCCATGCAGGCGGAGCAGGAAACGGGCCGCCTGTGGCTGGCATCGCACCAGCACTGGCAGGCGCTGGCCACGTCGTGGCAATTGTCGGACCAGCTGTTCGCCCAGGCCGGCCAGGCTGCCGCGCAAGCCGATGCGGCCGATGCCAGGGTGGCCGAAGCGGCGCAGCTGGTGCGCGCGGCGGGCAAAGCGGGCCACGAGGCACAAGCCGCACTGACGGCCGCCGCCAGCACCCTCGCCGCGCACGATGCGCAGCGGCGCGAGGCGCTGTCCGCCGTGCAAGCGATTGACGCACAACTGCTGCAGGAACAGCGCGGCCAGCTGGAAGACCAAGCGCGCCAGTTGACTACGGCGGAAAAGACGTGGACGGAGCTGGCACGCCAGCAGCAGGCGCTGGCGCACGGGCAAGCGCGGGCCGCGCAACTGGCCCAGGCCGCGCACACGGAAAGCACGGCGCTGGCGGCGCATGCGGCGCAAACGGCGCTGCTGGAAGCGCGCCTGGCGCAGGCGGAAAAATCCTTGAAAGGCGCCGAAGCGGCATGCGCGGCCAGCGTCGAACAGCTGCGCGCCACCTTGCAGGACGAGCAGCCCTGCCCTGTCTGCGGCGCGCTGGAACACCCGTATAGCCATGCCGACGACGCCCTGCAGGCGATGCTGGCCAGCTTGCAGGATGACGTCCTGGCTTGCCGCGCACAGGCGCGCGGCAATCTGGAGCAACTGGCCACGCACAAGGCTGCGCTGGCCGGCTATGCGCGCGAACAGGCACAAACAGAAGCCGAACTGGCAGCCCTGCCGCCCGTCATCGAGCGCTTGCACGCGCAATGGCAACCGCAGGCCGACACCCTGCAGCTGCCGCCGGAACACCCGCGCGCGGACTGGTTCGCACAGCAGCTGGCGGCCAATGCGGCAGCCCGGCAGGCGCTGGCGCAGCAGGAGGCGGCGCTGCGCCAGGCCAGCGCGCGGCGCGAGCAAGCGCAGGCGGCGCACGAACTGGCCGGCGCCGAACACGCGCGCTGCACAAGCACCGTCGCCGAAACGCAGACACGGCTGGCGCAGTTGCAGGCGCAGCAGGCGGCCAGTCTGGACAAGGCGGAAACGTCGCGCGCCACGCTTGACGGCTTGCTGGCGCAGCTAGATGCCGCGTTTGACGACGTGGAAGGCGCCGAAGGCTGGAAAGACAGCTGGCGCGCCGGCCCCGCCGCCTTCCGCGCGGCGCGCGACGCGGAAAGCCGCCAATGGCTGAAACAGCAGGCAGACCAGGACAGGCGCGGCCACGCGCTGGCGACCCTGGCCGCGCAGCTGGAAGCGGCGCTGCTGGCCGCTGGCAAGGCGCAGCAAACGGCGCAAGAGACCCACGCCGCCTTTGCCGCCGCAGACAAACAGCGCACGGCACTGCAAGCGCAGCGCAACGCGCTATGGCAAGGCCAGAGCGTGGCCGAGGTGGAACGCAGCCTGGCAAGCGCCATCGCTGCAGCCAAAGAGCTGCTGGCGCAGCAGCAAACGGCGGCGCAGTCGGCCAGCCAGCAGCGCGCGCGTCTGGAAGAAGCGTGCGCGCAGCTGGCACAGCGCCTGGCCGCCCTGCGTGAGCAGGAAGTCGGCGCCACGGCATCCCTGCACGACTGGCTGCGCCAGTTCCAGCACGCCCACCCTGCTCACGCGCCCGCCGACATGGCCGGTTTGCGCGCGCGCCTGACCATCGCGCCGGAAGCCATGCGCGCCGAACGCGACGCCCTGCAAGTGATCGCCGACCGCCACACGGCGGCCGTTTCCGTGCTGGCTGAGCGCCGGCAGCAACTCGAAGCGCATGTGCAGCAGCCGCCGCAGGCGCTGGAAATGGATGTGGCCGTGCTGCAGTCGGCACTCGACGCACTGGGGCAGGAACGCCAGGCGGCCAACCAGGAAGCGACGCGCTTGCGCCTGGCCATCGCGCAGGACGACGCGCGGCGCCACAGCGCGCAAGCGGTGCTGGCGCAGATCGAGGCGCAAGCCGTCATCGAGCGGCGCTGGGCCAGCCTGAATGAATTGATCGGCTCGGCCGATGGCAAGAAATTCCGCAACTACGCGCAGCAATTCACGCTGGAAGTGCTGCTCGGCTATGCCAACGCGCACCTGAACCACCTGGCGCGCCGCTACCAGCTCGAACGCATCGACAACCCGAACAATCCGTCGCTGGGCCTGATGGTGCGCGACCAGGACATGGGCGGCGAGCTGCGTTCCGTGCACTCGCTGTCGGGCGGCGAATCGTTCCTCGTCTCGCTGGCGCTGGCGCTGGGCCTGGCCTCGCTGTCCTCGAACCGGGTGCGCGTCGAATCGCTGTTCATCGACGAGGGCTTCGGCAGCCTCGACACGGAAACCCTGCGCGTGGCCATGGATGCGCTCGACGGCTTGCAGGCGATGGGCCGCAAGGTGGGCGTCATCTCGCACGTGCAGGAAATGACGGAGCGCATCGCCACCCGCATCCTCGTGCAGCCCGGGTCCGGCGGCAAGAGCGTGGTGACGGTGCGCTAACGGCATGGCAAGGGCGTCAGCGCGGTAGAGGCTCCCGTCCCAGCCTGAGCAAATCCCAGCCCAGTTCGCGGCGAATCTGCTCGGGGTCGGGCGGCGGCCGGCGCTGTTCCAATTCCGCTTTCAGCCACTTCCTGACCAGCTCCTTGGCGGGCGGTACAGGCTTTTCCTTGTCATGCTTGTCCATGGTGCTACCTCTTCAATGGCGGTCAGACGACCTCCTATATACGCTCAACGTCATGGCGCGGATTCAGTTGACGTGCGCGTGGCGCAGATGCAACAACGTGTAACGATGGCCGGAGTACGTTAAAATCGCCGCCTTCGCGCAGGCACCGCCTACGCCCCGCAACAGTTCAAGGAAACCCATGAAAGCCGCCCGCAGCCTCACCTTCAAGTGCGTAAAATGTCACAAATCCATGCAGGTCTACCTGCAAAAGGTCTCCGCCTGCTCGCATATCCAGCCGTATCAGGGCATTTGCGCATGCGGCGAACTCAAGCGCCACGCCACGGGCCAGGCCGATGCCGTCAAGTCTTACCTGGAGTCGGCAGACGGTAGCTGGTCGCACCACCACTAATGGTTAAAGAATGGGGCGATATTGCCGTTAATTGCTTATCTTCCCCATTTGACCCTGCCATGTCCCAGCTCCCCGCCCTCGCCTCCGGCTCGCGCCAGCCTGCCGCCAATACCCTGGCAGGCCGAACGCCGCAAAAAGCGGGCGCCGGCGCGTCCGGACTGGCCGCTTCGCCCCTGATGCAGCGCACGGCGCAAGACGTAGTGGCCCTGTCGAAAAATGGCCTGGACCTGTCGGCCAAGGGGCTGTCGCAACGGACCGACGCGCTGGGCAACGCCACCATCGACGTGGCGCAGGATTTTCTGAGCAACATGACGCGCCAGCTGTTTGGCGACGGCGCCACGGTCGCTTTCGATTCGGTCGACCTTCAAGCCGGCTCCAGCTTCAGCGGTGGCAGCGCCAGCGTCTCGGGCGCCAAAGGCAGCAGCCGCGCGGCCGCCTTCAGCCTCGATGAAAACGCGCACTTCATCGGCAAGGGCAAGATCACGACGGCCGATGGCCAGACCTTCGACTTCGAAGTGGAAGTGCAATATCAATCGAACATCAGCGCGGGCGTCCTTGAGCAAACGCAAGAGGCAGGCGAGGAAGCCATCTCCGCCGATGACGCCGCCTTGCCCGCCAAGGAGTTGCCCGCCACCCACTTCGGCGGCAATCTGCACGACCTGTTCAAGCTGCTGGGCCAGCAATTGCAAAGCAGCATCTTCAATCACCAGTCCGATGGCGCCAGCGCCAGCGGCAAGGATGGCGACCTGGCGGGCAGCCTGAGCTTGCGTTTGCTCAAGCTGGTGCAGCCGGAGCATGCCACCGAGACTGCCAAAGTCGACAGGAAAGCCGTGGAAACCACGCCCGAAGACCAGGCGCGCGCCCGCGCACTGGCTCTCGCCTATGGCACCGACACTGCTGACGGCACGGCCAGCGACGTATAATGGAAGACGGCCTGCGCAGGCGACCATGCCGCGCGCCCCCTTCTATCGATTGAAACCCATGTCCGACACTTCTTCCCCTACCGTTCATCCGCAGATCCACTGGAGCGAAAACGGCGCCGAGCATTCGGCCCGCTGGCGCTCGGAAAGCGGCATGCCGCCGCCCAAGCGCGTCGTCATCGCCGATGACCGCACGACGGCCGACCAGGCTTACCGCCTGGCCTGCGAAGGCACGGCCATGCTGTGGCGCGGCGACTTCCAGAACGCGCGCCAGCTGCTGCAGGCGCTGGCGCGGCGCGCCGACCACAAGAACGACAAGCCGAGCAAGAAGGCCAAGGCTGCCAAATTGGCCAAGCCGGAACCGTCCGCCACGGAAGCGTTCCACTTGCACCGCCAGGCCCAGTCGCAGCGCGCCCGCACCCTGGCCATGCTGCTGCTGCCTTTTGACGCCGACTACACGATTCCGCTGCGCCGCGCGCCGGATGTGAAACTGGCTTGCAACGAAGCGTATGGCCGCGGCGAAGAAGCGTTCGTCGCCTCGCTGCGCGAGCTGCTGGGCCTCATCGGCGCGCACGAATGGCGCCGCACGGGCGTGGAACTGCCGGCCCTGGGCCAGCGCATCCACCCGCATTACGGCGTGTTCGCGCCCATCCGCGGCGAATACGTGGGCCTGGTGGCGGACGCACCGCTGCCCGCGCGCGCCAAGCTGGCCTTCGATATCGGCACGGGCACGGGCGTGCTGGCCGCCGTGCTGGCGCAGCGCGGCGTCCAGCGCATCGTCGCCACCGACCAGGATCCGCGCGCCCTGTCCTGCGCGCGCGAAAACCTGGCCCGCCTCGATTTGATCGACAAGGTCGACGTGGTGCAGGCCGACCTGTTCCCTGCGGGACGCGCGCCGCTCGTCGTGTGCAATCCGCCATGGCTGCCGGCCCGCCCAAGCTCGCCCATCGAATACGCCGTCTACGATCCGGACAGCCGCATGCTGCGCGGTTTCCTCGCCGGCCTGGCCGATCATCTGGAGCCGGCCGGCGAAGGCTGGCTGATCTTGTCTGATCTGGCCGAGCACCTGGGCCTGCGCCCGCGCGCGCAATTGCTGGAATGGATAGCGCAAGCGGGCTTGAAAGTGATCGACCGCCTGGACGTGAAACCCACGCACCCGCGCGCGCAGGATGCGACGGACAGCCTGCATGCGGCCCGCTCGAAGGAAATCACGTCGCTGTGGCGCCTGGCGGCAGCCTAATCCAGTCAGCCATTGCGCATTGCAGCAAACCCCGCTATAATTCGCCTGCGGGGTGGAGCAGTCTGGCAGCTCGTCGGGCTCATAACCCGAAGGTCACAGGTTCAAATCCTGTCCCCGCAACCAATA
>NZ_JCAQAV010000039.1:0-52692 GCF_059617925.1 Janthinobacterium sp. JF4
AACTGCTCGAACCGCCCGGTGCGGACCCGCATGCCGGGTGGTGTGGCAGGGGAGCTGCCCTTCAGGGCCGCCCCCTATGCCGATCTCCGTCCCGGTAACCAATAGTGCAGGCTGGAATGGACATCCGTGGATATAATTGCTATTGTGAAAGTATAAACATGGCAACCCCGTGCTTTCCCCTCATTCATTGACTGGACGCTACATGGGCAGATTGCAAGGACACTTATCATTATTGCTGGCGAGCGCGCTGGGCGCGGCCATGCCCGCCGTGGCGCAACCGCTGACATTCAGCGAAGCGCTGCAGCAGGCGGCCAAGGCTTCGGGCGGCGTGCAGGGCGCCGCGCTCGACGTGCGCGCCAAAACCCTCAAAGCGGAAGCCTTGTCGAATATCGATGGTCCTTCCGTGGACTTGACGGCGTTTCGCGGCCGCCTGTCGACGGATTTGAACATCGATACGAGCGGCTTGTCGGGCGTGGTGGGCGGCATCGAATCCGTGCTGCCGCCGATTCCGGGCTTGCCCACGCCACACATTCCCAATTCCCTGAACCGCGAAGTGGTGACGGACCTGACCTCGTTCGGCTTGCTGGGCATGTGGCCCATCTACACGGGCGGGCGCCTGGACGCCGTCAAGGGGCTCGCTTCCAGCCTGACCCTGGCCGCGCAGGCAGAGCACACGGAAGCGGAAGAGCAACTGGCCACCCTGGTGGCGCAGCGCTATTTCCAGTTGCTGCTGGCCAAGCGCGTAGTGGCCGTGCGGGCCGAAGTGACGGCCGGCGTGACGCAGCACCAGCGCGACGCGGCCAGGCTGGAAAAGGGCGGCCTGATTTCGCGCGCGGAACGCCTGCGCGCCGACGTGGCCCTCGACAGCGCCCGCAGCGACGAGGCGCAGGCGCGCAGCGACGAGGAAATCGCCCAGGTGGCGCTCGATCGTTTGCTTGCCGTCAATACGCAAGTGCTGCCCAGTACGCCGCTGTTCGTCAACAGCTTGCCGGTGGGCACCTTGCAATCGTTCATCAGCACGGGCATGCGCGAGAATGCTAACTGGAAAAAAATCGACAGCAAGCGCGTGCAGGCCGAGCAAGCCTTGAAGCTGCACGGCAAGGAATACGCGCCCACCGTGTTTGCCATCGGTAATTACAACTTGAATCGCGGCAACGAAAAGCTCGTGCGCTCGAACTGGGCCATCGGCCTGGTCGTGTCCGTGCCCCTCGTGCATCGCATCAATACGGGCAAGATGATCGCCGCTGCCAAGCTGGACCAGGAACGGGTGGAAGTGGTGGCGCGCCAGGCCGAGCGCGACATTCCCACCCTGATCGAGAAAAACTGGCGCGCGCTGGAAAACGCCCGCATCCAGTATTTGTCCACGGCTTCGTCGGTGGAGCTGGCGCGCGAAAATATCCGCTTGCAAACAGTGGCCTTCCAGCAAGGGCAAGTGACGTCGCTGGAAGTGGTCGATGCGCGCCTGAACCTGGCCAAGGTGGAAACCCAGCGCGCGCAGACGGCCTATCACTATGTGATGGGGCTGGCGCAATTGCTGGAAGCGACGGGCGAGACGCAACGCCTGGGCAGCCTGGCCGCCGCGGCCGATATCCAATTACCTGTGGACAAATAATAATGAGTATCTCCAAAAAACCCTTGGCCATAGTCGCCGCCGTCATTGTTCTGGCCTTCGTCGGCTGGGGCTTGTACCAGGCCTTCCAGCCGCAGCGCCTGCCTTTGCAGGGGCAGATGGATGCGCAGGAAGTCAATGTCTCGTCGAAAGTGCCGGGCAGGGTGGGCGAGCTGTACGTCAAGCTGGGCCAGACGGTGCCGAAAGGCCAGCTGCTGTTCCAGTTGACGAGCCCGGAAGTGGACGCGAAGATCGCGCAAGCGACGGCCGCCACGCAAGCGGCCGATGCCGTGGCGCACAAGGCGCAAGCCGGTGCGCGGCCGGAAGAAGTCCGTGCAGCCAAAGCGAACTGGGAACGGGCGCAAACGGGTGCCACCATCGCCAAGACCACGTATACCCGCGTCAACAATATGTTCGAGCAAGGCGTGATCGCCCAGCAGAAGCGCGACGAGGCGCAAGCGCAATGGCGCGCCGCCGACCAGCTGGCGCAAGCGGCCCGCGCGCAATATGACATGGCGCAAAAGGGCGCCCGACCGGAAGACAAGACGGCCGCCGCCGCCCAGGCGCGCCAGGTGGGCGCCGTGCTGACGGAAGCGCAGATCGCCCTGGCCGAAACGAAGATCGCCGCGCCGGTAGCCGGGCAGGTCAGCAAGATCCAGATACAGCCCGGTGAACTGGCGCCGCAAGGCTTTCCCGTAATCACCCTGGTGAACCTCGATGACGCCTGGGCCGTGCTGCAAGTGCGCGAAGATGAAATGGCAGCGTTTGCCATGGGCAGCACGCATACGGCCAACGTGCCGGCATTGAAACAGCAAGTGAGCTTCAAGGTCAGCTCCGTGGCCGTGCTGCCGGACTTCGCCACGTGGCGCGCGGCCCGTCCGGGCGGCACGGACTTGCGCACGTTTGAAATCCGCTTGCGTCCCGCCATCAAGGTCGATGGCTTGCGTCCGGGCATGTCGGTCGTGTTTCCACCGCTCTGATACTCGATGAACGAAGCGGATAAAGAGCCGGTTTCGGCGCTGGCACGCGAGTGGAAACGATTGCGCGGCGACTTCTGGGATATCGGCATGCTCAGCTGGATTCCCCTCGTGCTGTGCGGCATGTTGTGGCTGGTGTTTTCCGCCGGTATCGCGCGCGACTTGCCCATCGTCGTCATCGATAACGACAACTCCACCCTGTCGCGCCAGCTCATGCGCTGGCTCGACGCTTCGCCCGGCATTGCCGTGGCGGCGAAAGTGGCGTCCAGCGACGAAGCCCTGCACAGGCTGCGCGAACGCACGGCGTTTGGCTATCTGCTCATTCCCAACGATTTCGAACAGAAGCTGCTGGGCGGCCGCCAGGCCACCGTGCAATGGCTGTACAACGCACAGTTTTCCTCGCACGCGGGCGCCTTGCTGCGCGACGTGCGCACGGTGAGCACGACCTTGTCCGCCGGCATCGAGATGACGGCGAGGATGAAAAAGGGCATGTCGGGCGTGCAGGCGGCGGCCCAGTTCGAACCGATCCGCACGACCCTGAACAGCTTATACAATGAAAACACCAGCTATGAAGCGTTTCTGACGCTGGCCCTGATGCCGGCCATGCTGCAGATTTTCATCGTCGTCGCCGTCGTCACGAGCATCGGGCGCGAGTTGCGCGACGGTACGGTGCCGCAATGGCTGGCCTCGGCCCATGGCAGCTGGCTACGCGCCGTCGGCGCCAAGCTGCTGTTTCCCCTCGTCGCCTATTGCGCGCTGGCGCTGCTGTATCTGCTGTTCTTCAGCCTGGCGCGGGGCTGGGCCGTGGCGGGCAGCTTGCCGGCCTTGCTGCTGAGCATGCTGCTGCTGGTGCTGGCCTACTGCGGCCTGGCCACCTTGCTGATCGCCGCCACCCTGTCGCTGCGGCTGGCCCTGTCGGGCGCGGCCTTCATCACGGCGCCGGCCTTCGCGTTTGCGGGCCAGGCCTTTCCCCTGATGTCCATGCCGGCGCCGGCACGCGCCTGGGCGGAAGCCTTGCCGCTCACGCATTATCTGCAGCTGCAAACGACATACTGGCTGGCTGGCGCGCCGTGGCGCTATGGCGTACAGGAAATGCTGATACTGGCCGGCTTTGCCATCGGCTGCGGCGCCGTGGGCGTATTCCTGCTGGCGCGCCGCGCGAATGCGCCCGCCGCCTGGGGGCGCATATGATCTGGCCCGCCTTTCTCGCCACCTGGCGCGCCATGCTGACGGACAAGGGCGCGCTGACCTTGCTGTTCATCGGCGGCATCATCTATTCCTTCTTTTATCCCTTGCCGTACTCGACGGAAATCGTCCAGCGCGTGCCCGTGGCCATCGTCGACCAGGACCGCAGCGCCATGTCGCGCCAGCTGACGCGCTTTGCCATGGCCCATCCTTCATTGCAGGTCGTGGCCGTCACGCCCGACTTGCCCGTCGCACAGGATTTATTGTGGCGCGATACGGTAATGGGCGTGCTGATCCTTCCCGATGGCTTGCAGACGGACGTGCTGGCCGGGCGCGCCGCCCACGCGCAGGTGGCGGGCAATGGCTTGTATCTGATGCTCAACAAGGTGGCCTTGAACGGCCTGGCCGAAGTGGTGGGCACCGTGTCGGCCGGCATTGAGCTCAAGCGGCTGGGCGCGGGCACGCCCTCCACCATCCAGGCGAACCAGCAGCGCGCGCCCATCGTCTTTGACGCCGTGCCCCTGTTTAACGTCAAGGAAGGCTATGGCGCGTATGTCGTGCCGGGCGTGGCGACCTTGATCGTGCAGCAGACCTTGCTGATCGGCATGACCATGCTGTTCGGCACCTGGTACCAGCGCAAGAGCTTCCCCCTGGCGGGCCGGCGCACGGCGGGCGGCTATGCGGGCATGCTGCTGGCGTTTGCCTGCGTGGCCTTCCTCAATTGCTGCTATTTCTTCGGCTTCGTCTTCTGGTTCCAGGATTACCCCCGTGGCGGCAACTTCGGCGGCATGCTGCTGCTGCTGGTGCTGTTCTCGCTGGCGGAAGCGGCCTTCGGCATGCTGCTGGGCATGCTGTTCCGCACGCGCGAACGGGGCACGCAGCTGATGATCGCCACCTCGATGCCCGTGCTGTTCCTGGCGGGCCTGACCTGGCCCGTCTCGTCCATGCCTGTCGTGCTGCAATGGCTGCGCTGGCTGCTGCCCTCCACGGCCGGCATCCAGGGCTTTGTCGCGCTTAATCAAATGGGCGCCTCGCTGCATGAAATCCGCCATGAAGTGGCCGGCTTGCTGGCCCTGCTGCTGGCCTGCGTGGCGCTGGGCTGGTGGCGCTGGCGCAGGATGGAGGAAACCGTTGTCGATTTGAACAAGGCGTAATGGGAACGATATGCAATAATTTCGTACCCGGGGTCAGACCCGCCGGGTCTGACCCCATTTAAAGTAAACGAACCATGTCTCCCTTCAACCTGTTCCAGCGCATCTCCCAGGCCCCCACCAAACCCAAGTCCGCGCCCGCCGCGCGGCAGTTCGACGTGGCGGACCTGTACCAGGGCCCCATCGCGTTGGGCGGCGAGGGCGAGGCGCAAGCGCGGCCGTTCGATGAAAAGCTGCGCCAGGCGTATTTCTGGATCGTCAACCACGCCATCATCAGCCCCCATTACGACATCGAGTACAACGACGGCCCGTCGCAGACGTATTCCGTGGGCGACAGCCGCCGCATCCTGAATTTGCCGTCGGCGCAAAGCTATTCCAGCTTCATTTTGCTGCCGCTGCTGACGTTCGCCACGCGCCGCAAATGCCTGTTCGTCGGCGGGCCGGGACGGGGCAAGACGGCCAGCGCCTTGCTGATGGGGGTGCTGGCCGGTTCCACCGTCAAGGAAGTCAAACGGGCCATGCAGCACGGCCATCCGCAGATGACGGTGGCCGACTTGCTGGGCAATCCACTGCCCGCCGACCTGGTCAACGCGCAAAGCATGGACGAGATCCGCATCGCCTGGCGTGCCTGGCTGGGCATGCGCGTGAAAATCGTCGATGAGTACAACCGCATCCCCACGCGCACGCAAAGCGCGCTGCTCACCGTCATGGGCGACAATTACGCGGAAGTGCTGAACCATATTTACGAATGCCCGGAAGCGGCATGGTATCTGACGGCCAACGACGACCAGGGCGGCGGCACCTACCAAGTGATCGAAGCGCTGCGCGACCGGGTCGACGTGACGGTGCAGGCGCTGGCCTTCAACCCGCGCTTCCTGAACGAGTTGCTGCTGCGCGTGGAAGAAAACGTGCGGCCCGAAGAGCTGGTGCCGCCCGAGATCATCTTCACGGAAGGCGAGGTCGATCAGATCGGCGAAGCGATCCGCCAGGTGGCCGTGCCCGACGCGGTGCGGCGCCGCCTGGAATTCTTCGCCAGCCAGTTCGAGCTGTTCGAGACGGCCGGCGGCCAGTTCGAATACATGACCAAGGATACGGCGCGCCTGGCCGGCGCTGACCGGGGCGCCGCGCAGGCGGCCGACAATGGGCGCGACCGTCTGAAGGACCTGGGCTGCCAGACCTTGAACGGCATTTCCGTGCGCACCTTGATGGCGCTCTTGATCTACGCCAAGGCCATGGCCTACTTCCGCGGCAACGGCGAGGTGGAGCTGGAAGACTTGCGCCAGGTGCTGCCCTTCGTCCTGCATAACAAGCTGCAGCCGGACCCGGATGCGCCATTTTTCGCGCTGCCGGAAAACACCGCCTACCGCAGCGACAGGCTGGGCTGGCTGCGCCGCCTGTTCGATCTGTCGAACGATGAATTCAACCGCCTGGACCTGGACCGCGACGATCCCGTTGGCGTGCTGTCGGCCGAGTTCGACCTGGGCCTCGATGGCGTCAGCGAACGCGATACCCTGGCGCGCCTGAACCGCATCGAAAAGCTGATCGGCGAACGCACGAAGGGCAGAAAACTGTACGGTCCCCTGTACGACGATTTGCTCAAGCTCAAATATCTGCATCAGCGCTATACGAACTACCGCAGCTGGCTGCGTTCGCAATGAGTGTCCCGCATTGTCAAGGCTTCCTGGAAGCGCTGGCGCTACTGAATAGTGAAGCGAGCGACCTGTGTGCGAGCTACGAGTTGCAGCGCCTGCCCGATGCGCCCGATCTCGCCACGGCGCTGGGCTTGCGCGTCAAGGATTACGCCTTGCACGTCATCGCACCCGCACGCGACCTGCCTGCCGCGCTGTGGCACATCGCGCCGGCGCCGTGCGGGCGCGTGCACCTGGAACAGCTGTGCCAGCGCTGGTTTTTCTCGTCGCGGCACATGCAGGCGGCGCCACCCGGGCGCTTCCGCGCGCAATTGGTGGCCGCCTTCCTCGAGTCGCTGGACGATGCGCTGGGCGGATTTTCCTCGTACGCCGTGACGATGACGCCGCCCGGCGGTTTCTGGTACGCGATCCACTGGGACGAGATCGCGTTCGAACTGGGGGATGAACGCTATCTGCTGCACTTTTCGCACAGCGACTGACAGGCTGCGATGATCTCTCCTGCCTTTGCCTCGATACTCGCCGGCGGCCGCGCCCAGTTCAACGGCCGTGCAGCGGAAGCGCGCCGGCGCTTTCCCGCGCTCGATATGGCCGCCTTTGGCGCCTTTTTGCATGACAGCGTCGATCCGCTGGTGGTGGCCGTGGCCGCCGCTGCGCCCGAGCGCGTGGGCGGCGTGACCCTGGCCGCCTATGACATGGCTTTGGAACTGGTGGGCCATGGCCTGGCCGGTCCTGCCGCGAAAAATCCCTTCCTCAATAGCGTCTGGCGCGAACTGGCGCCGCAGTTTTCTCGGCTGCTGGCCACTGCCCCCGTCGACGTGCTGGGCATGCTCAGCAACGCCGCCATTCACATTTGCGCCGTGGCCGGTGCGCGGCCCGCGCAATGGCAGGCCGGGATGGCTGCCGTGGCGCCGCAAGTCGGCAGCGTCGCGCAGCTGCGCGCCGTGGGCCAGGTGCTGGCGTGGCGCTGCGGCGTGGCGCATTTCCGCCAGGGCGCGCTGGCCGCCGCCGACACCTTGCCGCCAGTGCTGGCGCTGGCCGCCTTCGGCGAGCCGGGCGCGCACTGGCCGCAGGTGCATGCGCAGCTCATGGACTATCCGTGGCGCGGCAATGCCGAGGGCAGGGAGTTCGGCGCCTTTACGGGCCTGGGAGGCGACTTCGGCACGCCGCCGCAAGTGCGTGCGACAAAGGACGGTTTTATCGTGCGTAGCGCCGATCGCCATTACCTGCTGGTGGCCGACGCCTATGGCGCCGTGCTGCACGGCGCCACGGCGCAGGAGTTCGAACAGGCGCAAACCGGCATGCCGGCGGACGTGCGCGCGGATGGGACCACCCTGCATATCGGCGCGCGCAACATCGCGCTCGACCTGCCGGCCGGCGACATCGCCATCGCCGCCAATGCGCACACGGTCGCCATCACGTCACCCTGGACGCACGCCATCCGCCTGCTGCCGCTCGCATGAAGAAGGACGCTGACACCGCCCTGATCGATGCCTGGCGCACCGCCTGGCCCGAGGCGCTGGCCGTGTGGAGCAAATTTACGCGCCTGCGCGACCCGAGCCTGTGCGCCAGCCATGTTCAGGCCAGCAAGCAGGGCCTGTCCGGCAGCTTCGCCATGATCCGTTTGCTCGACCAGAGCGTGGTGGTCGATTTGCCGCTGGTGACGGAGCTGGGTCTGGACGACTATGCGCTGGAAATCCTCGCCCATGAAATCGGCCACCATATCCTCGCGCCCGGCAGCGCCGGCGACCAGTTCCGCCTGCTGGCGCGCATGCGCCGCGCCTTGCCCACCCTGGAGCAGCACGCACCGATGGTGGCCAACCTGTACACGGACCTGTTCATCAACGACCGCCTGCAGCGCCAGGCGAACCTGCGCATGGCCGATATCTACCGCAAGCTGCAGCAGGGCAGCGAGCCGGCGCCGGATGGCCAGGCCAAGGCCAGCGGCGGCGTGTGGACCCTGTACATGCGCATCTATGAAAACCTGTGGCAGCTGGAAAAGGGCGAGCTGGGTGGCGCAGGTACTGATAACAAGGCCGACGAGCGCCTGGACACGGATGCCTGGCTGGGCGCGCGCCTGATCCGCGTCTACGCGAACGACTGGATGCTGGCGGCGGGCCGCTTCGCCACCTTGCTGCTGCCCTATCTGGTCGACGATACGGACGCTCTGAGCCCCAGCCGCTACCTGCAGGATACGCGCGACGCGGCCCGTGGCTGCCAGACGTATGGCGCGCAGCAGATCGAGGATGACGAAGAGGACGGCGCCATCCACCCGGTGCACGACAAGCGCATCTCGGGCCTCGATGGCGAGGAGCCGCAAGCCGAGGCGCCGGCCAGGCCGGGCCGCGGGCAGCTGCGCGAACCGTTCGAGCTGGGCGACATTCTGAAGGCCTCGGGCGTGGACTTGAGCGACCATGAAATCGCCATCCGCTACTACCGCGAGCGGGCCTTGCCGCACCTGGTGGCGTTTCCCAGCCGCCCCGCGCCCGAATCGCAGGAACCGCAGATGGAAGGGCTGGAAGCGTGGGAGATCGGCGACCCACTGGAAGACATCGACTGGCTGCAATCGGTGATGCAGTCGCCGCGTCCCGTGCCGGGCGTGACCACCGTGTGCCGCGTGTATGGCCGCGAACCGGCGCGCGCCATCGATGCCGTGCCCGTTGACCTTGACATGTACGTGGACAGTTCCGGCTCCATGCCGAACCCGCAGGCGCATACGTCGTTCCTGACGCTGGCTGGCGCCGTCATCGCCTTGTCCGCCCTGCGCGCCGGCGCGAAGGTGCAGGTGACCCTGTGGAGCGGCAAGAATGAGGTGATGCAGACGCCGGGTTTCGTGCGCGATGAAGACATGATCCTGGGCGTGCTGACGGAATTTTTTGGCGGCGGCACCTGTTTTCCCATCCACCGCCTGCGCCAGACCTATGCGGCCAGGCGCGAGCGGCCCGCGCACATCCTGATGATTTCCGACGATGGCATCACCACCATGTTCGACAAGGATGAACTGGGCAACAGCGGCTGGGATATTTCCGCCAAGGCGCTGGAGCAGGGCGGCGCGGGCGGCACCATGGCCCTGAACCTGGAGCGCGACTGGGAAGGCGCGGCGGCCCACAAGTGGCTGCAGCAGACCTATGACGACCTGAAACGCGCGCGCCGCGAACAGGGCTGGGATATCCACGCCGTCGAGCGCTACGAGGACTTGCTGGACTTTGCGCGGGCGTTCAGCCGGCGCCACTATGTTTAAATCCGGGGTCAGACCCGCCGGGTCTGACCCCAGCCTTTGCTTTTGGGGCTAAATTTGCACATCACTGTATTAAGAAAAGGCCCATGAATCTCTCTGGCCCCCACCTCGAAGTATTAACCCACCGCCTGGCCGACACGCCCGTCGAATTCCTCGCCGAGCCGCGCATCGCCGGCGTCGCCAATGCGCAGGCAGTGGCGGTTGCCGCGCTGGTTAACGACATTTTGCTGCTGCATGGCGCGCGCGCGCCGGCCGCGACCCTGCAGGGTTTTATCGGCGCGCAGGTGAAGGCTGACCGCAACCGGCTGGCGCTGGCCATGATCGTGTGCTGGCTGCTGGCGGACGACTGGTTCCTCGGTCAGCAGTTGCCGCAGCCAGCGTTGCTGCAGGTGCTGGGCGAGGCGGCGCGCGAACTGGCAGCCGCCACGCCCGCCCACCAGTTCACGCAAGACCCCGAGCGGCGCGAGGAACTGGCGCGCATCGTGCTGGCAAGGCTGGGATTCCGGCCGCATGACGAAAGCGTGGCGCAGGCCACGGACAGGTTGTCCGCCATCAGCGGCACGGAGCGCCGGCGCCTGCTCGAAGCGAGCCGGCTGGCCGAGCAGCGCGCGCGGGAAATCCGCGAGGCGCTGGCGAAGAAGGCGGCCGAGGAATCGGCCGACAAGTGGTCGCGCGAATGACGCCCGCTGGCAAAGCTGATGTCAATCTGCCCGGCGGCGCCTGGGAATCGGACCGCGACTACTGTCCCACCCTGACGCCGGCGGGCGCGCGCATGCTGGAAAAACTGCGCAGCCACCCTTGCGCCCCCGTATACCGCAATCGCAGCGGCAACAAGCTGCTGGCAGAAGAAGTGGCGGCCTTGCGCGCCTATGAGCAGGAAGTCATGGCGGCGGAGATAGGCTGGAGCAAAGACGCCCCGCCGCCCTGGCTGGCGGATTTTCTCAGGACGGCCTACGCCACGGTGCCGCATTACCGCGCCTGCGGCTCGCCGCCCGCGCGCCTTCTGGACGTGGCGCCCATCAGCCGCGCCGAACTGGCGCACGACATCGCCGCCTTCGTGCCCGACGATGCGGACCTGGCGCGCATGATCAACTTCCAGACCACGGGCACCACGGGCCACCCGCTGCTGATCGCTTCGCACCCGTTGGTGGCGGGGCGCTACCTGGCCTTCCACAAGCGCGCGCTGCGCCGCTTCGGCGTCACCCTGCGCCATGGCGCGGGACAGGTGGGGGTGATGCTGCTGGGGCACCAGCGCCGCTGCTTCACCTATGTCTCCGTCACCCCGACGATGCACGAGTCGGGCCTGGCGAAGATCAATCTGCACCCGGACGACTGGCGCCATCCTGACGACCGCGCGCGCTACCTGGACGCCATGGCGCCCGAACTGATCGCGGGCGACCCGATCTCGTTTGCCGAACTCCTGACCTTGCCCATGACCCACAAGCCGGCCGCGCTGCTGTCCGTCTCGATGATGCTGTTGCCCGGCATGCGCGCGCGCCTGGAAGCGCGTTTCGGCTGTCCCGTGCTCGACATCTATTCGCTCAATGAAGTGGGGCCGGTCGCCGTCTACGACGAGCAGGCGGGCGGCCACGTGCTGCTGCAGCACCGGCTGTACGTGGAAATCCTCGATAGCGCGGGCCAGCCCGTGGCCGATGGGGAGCGCGGCGAAATCACGGTGACGGGCGGTTTTAACTTTTGCCTGCCCCTGGTGCGCTACCGCACGGGCGATTACGCGTCGCTGGCGCATGGCCCGCACGGCCCCGTGCTGGTGGGCCTGGCCGGCCGCAGCCCTTTGCGCTACAGGACGGTCAACGGCGAGTGGATCAATAATATCGACATCACGCATGCCCTGAAACCGCTGGCAATCGCCCTGTTCGGCGTGCACCAGCATGGCGATGGCGCCATCGCGCTGCGCCTGGCGCCGGGCGCCATGCCGCAGGCGGACCGGGCGCGCGCCTTGCTCGCGCCTTTTTTCGGCGCCATCACGGTCGAGACCTTGCTGGCGGAAGACAAGATCATTCAATACACCTCGGATTTGCAGGAAGCGGCAGCATGAATCTCTATAAACGCGGCCTCGTGGTCGGCAAATTCTGCCCGCTGCACCAGGGCCACGAACTGTTGATCAAGCGTGCGCAAGACGCCTGCGAAGAAC
Source organism: Janthinobacterium sp. JF4 (assembly GCF_059617925.1). Taxonomy (NCBI): domain Bacteria; kingdom Pseudomonadati; phylum Pseudomonadota; class Betaproteobacteria; order Burkholderiales; family Oxalobacteraceae; genus Janthinobacterium; species Janthinobacterium sp. JF4. Next base: position 11,959 of record NZ_JCAQAV010000039.1, read on the forward strand.
TGCTGGTGGTCAGCTATACGAAACCGGAATTTCCCGGCCTGGAACCGGCGCGCCGGGAACGCTGGCTGCGCGCGCAGTTCCCGCACGCGTACATCGTCGTGCTCGACGATGTACGCCTGGCCGCCCTGTGCGCGGCGCGCGGCATGCCGGCGCGGATTTTGCCGCACAACGACGCCGATGGCGACGCGCATCGCCACTTCATGGGCTGGCTGTGCTGGACTGTGCTGGCGCTGCCCGTCGATGCCGTCTTCACCAGCGAAGACTATGGCCCCGGTTTTGCGCGGGTGCTGGAACGCCATTACGCGCACGGGCCGGTGGCGCACGTGAGCGTGGACCAGGCGAGAACTGCGGTGCCCGTGTCGGGCACCAGGGTGCGGCAAGATCCGCATGCGCACAGCGCCTTCCTGTCGCCCATTGTGCGCGCCGATTTCGTCACGCGCGTGTGCGTGCTCGGTGGCGAATCGAGCGGCAAGACGACCTTGACGCAGGCGCTGGCGCGCCATTTCGAGACGGAATGGGTGGCCGAATATGGCCGCGAGTTGTGGGAAAGCCAGGATGGCGTGCTGGCCTATGATGATCTGCTGAAGATCGGCAGGGAGCAGCTAAAGCGTGAAGCTGCCGCTGCCTCACAGGCGCGGCGCTGGCTGTTTTGCGATACCTCGCCCATGACGACGTATTTTTACTGCGTCGAGATGTTCGGCAGGGCCGAGCAGGAACTGGCGCAGCTGGCCGAACACCGCTACGACCTGGTGCTGCTGTGCGCCCCCGATTTCCCCTTCATCCAGGACGGCACGCGCCGCGACGAGGATTTCCGCGCGCGCCAGCATGCCTGGTATCAGGCGGAGCTGGCGCTGCGCGGGATCGCCTTTGTCAATGTGTCAGGGGCGGTGGGCGACAGGGTCAGGCAGGTGGCGCAGCTATTGGCGGCGCGTCATCCGACGTGACCACTACAGCGGCCGCACGGGGATGCAGATATCGCAAGAGAATTCGCCGCTGGCCGGGTCCAGCGCCGTGGCCGCGTAAAACCGTTCGAAGCACGGGCGCTCATCCCACTGCAGGCCGCTGGACGGCAGCCATTCGCGCATCATGCGCGTCCACGCTTCGGCGATGGCGCTGGACGGCCCCTTGAACTGCGCCACCGCATAGCGTCCGCCGGGCAGGGAGGTGATGCTGGCCCGGCCGCCCGACTGGAAGCCGTCGGGCACGGTGACGCAGGCGTCGTAGCGGCATTTGTCCGGCGGCGTGATGCTGGGATCGTCATGGCCGATGCCGTAGCAAATGGCGTCGCCCAGGCCGTGCGACTGCATCCATGGCGCGACGGTGTCGCGCCAGAAGGCGCCGATGGCGGGACCGTAGGGGCCGATATGGCGTTGGCATGCCACGCTGGCGGGTGGGAGGTCGAGAATGGTGACTTGCATGGGACTCTCTCTATCAAGTGGATTGGAGTGTCCATGGTGCTGGAAGTGCGGTCCTTTTTCCTGACCGGGATTGCGCATGGCCTGATCAGGATTGCTATCTTGCCGGCGCAGGCGCATGGCGGCCAGCATGGCGGCGTTTTTGTCGGCGACGCCGGCGCGCCAGGCCGTCGGCGTGCAGCCGAATTTCAGCTTGAAGGCGCGCGCGAACGCTTCGCCGGAGCCGAAGCCCGTCGCCAGCGCGATATCCAGTATCGCTTCGCCGGGGCGGCAGGCGAGCCGCAGGGCGGCCGTTTCCAGGCGCCGGCGGCGCGCATAGTCGCCCAGCGTCTCGCCCATCCAGGCGGCGAATACGCGGTGAAAGTGGAAACGCGAAAAATGCGCGACGTCGGCCAGTTGGGCCAGGTCCAGCGGCGTGTCGAGGTGGCGGTCGATATGATCGAGCACGGCATTCATGCGCCGCGCATATTCGGCGCGGAACAGGCCGCGGAACTGGCCAGATACCGGCTGTTCCGGCGATGGGAGCGGGGAGTTCATGTTGCCGATTATGCCATGAAGCCCCCGCCGGATGGAACAGGGCTTATGCCGCGTTCAAGGCCTGCTCCAGGTCTTCGCGCAAGTCGTCGATATGCTCGATGCCGACGGACAGGCGCAGCATGTCTTCGGACACCCCGGCCTTGGCCAGTTCCTCTGGATTGAGCTGGCGGTGCGTGGTGGACGCCGGGTGTGTGGCCAGCGACTTGGCGTCGCCGATGTTGACCAGGCGCGTGAACAGCTGCAGGGCGTCGAGCACGCGGGCGCCGGCCGCGCGCGGGTCTTCTCCGCTGGCCAGTTTCAGGCCGAAGGACAGGATGCCCGAGGCGCGGCCATGCATGTATTTTTTCACCAGCGCGTGGTCCGGGTGGTCTTCCAGGCCCGCGTAATTGACCCACGCGACTTTCGGATGCTGCTTCAGGTGTTTGGCCAGGGCCAGCGTGTTGTCGCAGATGCGGTCCATGCGCAGGGCCAGGGTCTCGATGCCCTGGATCAGCTGGAAGGCGGAGAGTGGCGAGATGGCCGCGCCCATATTGCGCAGCGGGACGACGCGCGCGCGGCCGATGAAGGCGGCGGGGCCGAACGCTTCCGTGTAGACGACGCCGTGATACGACACGTCCGGCTCGTTCAGGCGCTTGAAGCGCTCCTTGTGTTCGGCCCACGGGAATTTGCCGCTGTCGACGATGGCGCCGCCCACGGTGGTGCCGTGGCCGCCCAGGTACTTGGTCAGCGAATGGACGACGATGTCGGCGCCATGCTCGATGGGGCGGAACAGGTAGGGGCTCGGTACCGTGTTATCGACGATCAGCGGGATGCCGTGCGCGTGCGCGATTTCGGCCAGCTTGGCCACGTCGGTGACGTTGCCGAGCGGGTTGCCGATCGATTCGCAGAAGATGGCCTTGGTGCGCGCGTCAATCAGTGCGGCGAAGGTCTCGGGCTGGCGCGCGTCGGCGAAGCGCACTTCGATGCCGATCTGCGGCAGGGTGTGGGCAAACAGGTTGTAGGTGCCGCCATACAGCTGGCTGGCGGAGATGAAATTGTCGCCCGCTTCGGCGATGGTCTGGATCGCGTAGGTGATCGCCGCCATGCCCGAGGCCACGGCCAGCGCGGCTACGCCGCCTTCCAGCGCCGCCACGCGCTTTTCCAGCACGTCCTGCGTCGGGTTCATGATGCGCGTGTAGATATTGCCGGCCACCTTGAGGTCGAACAGGTCGGCGCCATGCTGGGCATTGTCGAAGGCGTAGGCCACCGTCTGGTAGATGGGGACGGCGGCGGCCTTGGTGGTCGGGTCGGGGGTGTAGCCGGCATGCACGGCCAGGGTTTCTATTCTCATGGTGTCTCCGGTTGCTATGGTCTGCGGTGATGAAATCCGCAGCCATTGTGCCATGAGCGACTTGCCAAGCCATGACGCTTGATAGAATATTAAGTCATAAGCTAGTGCATGCCTGATATAAGCCGTGCAGTTCTTCCCGATTGATGAAGCGTTCATGCGTGCCGGGGCTGGCGCAGGCGAATGCGCCGGCGATGGCGCCGCGGCGCATGGCGGTGTCCATGTCCGCGCCATCGAGCCAGGCGTGCAGGAAGGCGGCGACGAACGAGTCGCCGGCGCCGTTCGTGTCCACCACGGGCAGCTTCAAGCCTGCCGTCGGCGTGTGGCGCACGGTCTCGCCGCCCCGTTCCAGCAGGTAGGCGCCATCCGCCCCCGCCATGGCAATGACCGCCTGCGCGCGCCCTTCAGCCACGATGGCGCGCATGACATCGTCGCGCCGCTCGCCCAGCGCGGCCGTGCTGAGGAAGACCAGGTCGGCGCGCAGCGCGAATGTCCAGTGGTGCGGGTTGACGCCATCCCAGTCGTGCAGGTCGGTCGACACGGTGGTGCCGCACGCTTGCGCATCGTCGAACAGCTCGGCCACCCAGCCCATGATGGAAAAATGCGCATGGCGGGCCGGCCCCAGGTAGGGCAGATAGAAGGCGGCCGGCATGCGCACGTCTTCCGGGTGGCGGCCGTCGTACAGCGACAGCCGGCGCCCTTGCGGATCGACCAGGTTGACGCTGCGCCGCGTGCCCGACGGTTCCACGATGTGCGAGAAATCGAGCTTGGCATCTTTATAGCGCTGCAGGATGGCCGCGCCTTGGGCATCGTCGCCGATGAAGTCGATGAACTTGCAGCGCAGGCCCAGCGCGTGGCAACCGAGCGCCACGCCATTGCCCGTGTGCGCCACGTAATCGCGGATGGGCGGCACGTGCATGGAATCGGCCACGGGCAATTGCAGGGAAGGGACGCGCACGATGGTGTCGATGCCGGCGCCGCCGACCACCAGGATGTCATAGGTACTCATGGTGCTGCCTTTTCTAACAGGACGGTGCCGGCCGCGTTCACGGTGACGGCGCCATTTTTTACCAAACAGGTTTGATTCGTATACGCGTCGCGCAGCAGGGTGCCGTCGGCGAACACGCCGTGGACTTTCAAGGTAATGGCGCCTTGCGCCTCGGGCACGGCTATGACGGCGTCGCCATCGATCACGCGGGCGAACGCGTACGGTTTTTCGTCGATCAGACGATGTTCGCCGCGCGCCAGGGCCGGGTGGCGCAGGCGGAACTGGCCCAGCTTGCGCGCATGCGCCAGGGTGGCCGCATCGAGCGACGCCCAGTTCATGCTTGACCGCGTCGCCTGCTGTTCGTCGCCGATGGGCGCGGCGCCAGGCTGGCGCGCGCTTTCATCGCCGTAAAACAGCTGCACGCCGCCCGGCGCCAGCAGCAAGGCCGACAAGCCATGTTTCAGCCGGTCGCGCGGGAACAGGCTGGTGTCGTGCGAGGAGATATACGACAGGATGTCGTAGCGGGGGGGCTGGCCCTTGTTCAACAAACCCGCGTACTGGCGGTACACGCCGTCGAGGCTTTTCCAGTCGCCGTTGGCGCGATTCTGGAAATCGAAATTGATCATCGAATCGAAGCCGGCGTCATGCCAGCTGCTGCGCTCGGGGCCATGGCCCCACGCTTCGCCCGTCATCCAGAATGGCGCATCGTCGATTTTCTGCTGCGGGTGGCGCGCCTTCCAATCTTTGAGGGCATCGGTGGCGGCCGCGCGCAGGGCCAGCCAGCTGGCCGGCTCCACGTGCTTGACGGTGTCGGCCCTGAAACCGTCGACGCCGAATTCGCGCACCCAGTCGGCCAGCCAACTTACCAGGTAACCGCGCACGCTGGTATCGGGCAGGGCCACGGCGCGCGTGTCGCTTTTATGTTGCAAGAGCGGCGGCAAGCCCACGGCCTTGGCGCTCTCCGTGCGGAAGTCGGGCAGGTAGGCCAGCTGCATCGTGTAGTCGTCCTTGCCGCCGTCGGGGTAGCCGGGCAAGCCGGCGCGCACCCAGTCCGGGCCCCACCACTGCTTGAATTCGAAGTTGTTGTAGTCGATGAAGCCGTGATAATCGCGCAGCACGGCCTTTTCATGGCCCGGCCACAGCACGGGCACCTTGTATTGCGCCAGGGTGCGCAAGTCCGCATAGCCGGGATGGTTCAGCACCACGTCGAACAGCACGCGGATGCCCTGCGCGTGGGCCGTGTCTATCATTTCGCGCAATTCCTCGCGCGTGCCCATGTTGGCGTCCATGGTGGTGTAGTCGAGCGCCCAGTAGCCGTGGTAGGCGTAGTGCTGGAATTGCTGCTTGCCGCCCACTACCCAGCCGTGGATCTGCTCGTACGGCCCCGTGATCCACAGGGCGTTGACGCCCAGGTCTTGAAAATAGCCGGCTTTGAGTTGCTGCGTGATGCCGGCGATGTCGCCGCCGTGAAACGTGCCGACGTCGCCGCCTTGCGGGTCGGCGGCGCGGCCATAACTGTGGTCGTTGCCGGGATTGCCATTGGCGAAGCGGTCCGTCACGGCGAAGTAGACGATGGGGTTGTCAGCGAAGCTGACGCTCCCTGCCTGCGCCGAAGCGCTGAGTAACAGGGCGGCCAGCGTAGTCAGGGAGCGGCGCATGGTCAGCCCTTCACGCCGCCAGCCGTCAGGCCGGAGATCATCCATTTTTGCGCCAGCAGGAACACGGCCGTGATGGGCAGGCCGGACAGGATGGCCGCCGCGGCGAAGTCGCCCCACAGGTATTTTTGCTCGTACAGGAACAGCTTCGAGCCGACGGCCAGGGTCAGGTTGTTCTGTTCATGCAGCAGCACGGACGCGATCGGGTATTCGATGATGGCGCCGATGAACGACAGCAGGAACACCACCATCAGGATGGGCACCGTCATCGGCAGCAGCACGTAGACGAACGCTTGCCATTGCGTGGCGCCGTCGACCTTGGCCGCTTCCTCGATTTCGATGGGGATGGTTTGATAGTAGCCCTTGATGGTCCAGATATGCAGGGCGATGCCGCCCGTGTAGGCCAGCACCAGGCTGCCGTGGTGGTCGATGCCCAGCCATGGCACGTAGCTGCCCAGCACATCGAAGATGGCGTAGATGGCCACCAGGGCCAGCACGGCGGGGAACATCTGCAGCAGCATCAGCGCGGACAGGGTCTGCGACTTGAAGCGGAACTGCATGCGCGCGAACGCGTACGCGCAGGTGGTCGACAGCAGCACGGTGACGGTGGCGCTCATGCTGGCCACCTTGATGGAATTCCACAGCCACAGCAGCACGGGGAAGTCCGGCTCGACCAGCGCGCCGTTGGGCGCCTGGTAGGACATGCCCAGCGCCAAACGCCAGTGCTCGAAGCTGATCTCGGGCGGGATCAGGCTGCCCGAGGCGAAATTGCCGGGCCGCAGCGAGATCGACAAAATCATCAGGAAGGGGAACATCACCAGCGCGATCAGCGCGATCACGGCGATGTGGGCCGCCAGGATGCGCCAGCGGTTGGAACGGTCGACAACGATAGCCATGGTCTGTCCTTTATGCTTTGTTCATGCGCGTCAGGCGCATGTTGACCAGCGAAATCGCGGCCACGAGGAAGAAGATCAGGGTCGAGATGGCGGCGGCCAGGCCGAAGTTCTGGCCCGAATCCTCGAACGCGATGCGGTAGGTGTAGGACACGAGCAAGTCCGTCGTGCCCGCTGGCAAGGTCGTGTCGAGGAAGTCCGGGCGTCCGCCCGTCAGCAAGCTGATCAGCACGAAATTATTGAAGTTGAAACCCAGGCTGGCCACCATCAGCGGCGTCAGCGGCTTGATGATCAGGGGCAGGGTGATCTTGAAGAAATTCGTCAGCGGTCCCGCACCGGCCAGGGCCGACGCTTCGTACAGGTCCGAGGGAATCGCCTTGATCAGGCCCATGCATACCACCATCATGTAGGGGTAGCCGAGCCAGGTGTTGACGATCAAAATCATGGCCTTGGCCAGCGTGGTGTCCGAGAACCAGGCGGGCTTGATGCCGAACAGGGCGTCGAGCACCAGGTTGATTTCACCAAAGTTATTGTTGAACAAGCCCTTGAAGACCAGGATGGAGATAAAACCGGGCACGGCGTACGGCAGGAACAGCAGGGTGCGGTACAGGCCGCGGAAGCGCAGCGCATCCCAGTTCAGCAGCACGGCCAGCACCATGCCCAGGCCCGTCGTGGTGGCCACGCTGATCAGGGCGAAAACGATGGTCCATACGAAAATGCGCAGGAAGGGGCCGCGGAATGCTTCGTCGGAGAAAATCTTCACGAAGTTGGCGAAGCCCACGTTGACCTTGAAGCCCGGTTCCAGTTTCGTGCCGTCCGGCATTTCATAGAAACCCGTCTTGAAGTTCGGTGTCACGAGTTCGCCCGTGGCGACCTTCTTCAACGTCTTGTCTGGCAATTGCTTGTAGACATGCGCGACGGGGCCGAATTCGCGCAAGCCCACCATGCGCAGTTCGATCTTGTTTGGCAGCACGAGGGTCAGCAGCTTCAAATCCTTTTGCAGGGCGATGATGTCCTTGATGGGCAGCGGCGCGGCCAGCACGGGCGCCTGCACGGGGTCGGGCGGCGCCACTTCCACCTTCAGGGGCACGGCGCGCTTGAGGGCCAGCGGCTGCGTCAGCAGCACTTCGCCCGTGTCCGGGCTTTCCAGGCGCAAGCGGTATTCCTTGTTGTCGGCATGCACGGTCATGGCATAGCCGGTGCTTTCCACGCGCTGCGTCTCGTCCAGCAAATATTGCGTGGCCCGCTCGTAGGTGAGCAGGTTGCGCGAGCTGAAATTAGTAAAGCCGATCGACACCGTGTACACCATCGGCAGCAGCACGAAGACGATCACCGCAGTGATGCCGGGAAACAGATAACGGTAGGCATAGGCGCGCGGCGACGTGAAGACAAACGTCGTCAGGGTCAGCAAGCCGAGGAAAACGGCGGCCAGCATGGTCTGGCCGGAAATGTACAACATGAAGAGCAGATACAGACCCAGCGCCATGCTGATGGTCAATACCGTAGGGCCGATAAACTTGCGCACGATGGATACCTGTGAAGATGGAATGATACGAGATGGCGTAGGCCGGATTAGCGGCTATGCCGCGTAATCCGACAACATTGTTGGCTGCCGGTGTCGGATTACGGCCCTTCGGGCCTAATCCGACCTACGCCTTGACCTGCTTAATTGGCGGTCGTAATCCGCTTCGCCGCCGCATCCAGGCCATCCTTGGTGGTCTGGCGGCCTTGCGTGATGTTTTCCAGCGCCGATTGCATCGACGACCAGAAGCGGCCCATTTCCGGGTTGTTCGGCATCGGGCGGCCAGCCTGGGCGCTTTCCATCGTCGCCTGGATGTTCGGGTTGGCTTTCAATTCCGCGAACAGTACCTTGTTCGCTGGCGTACCCAGCGGGACGTCGGCGTTGATGGTTTTCAGGCCATTGATCTGCAGCATCTGGTTTTCCAGGAATTCCGTCGCCAGGTCCTTGTTCGGGCTGGCTTTCGAAATCATCGCGCCCAGCACGCCCACGAATGGGGTGGCCGTCTTGCCTGCGACGGTAGGGATGGTTGTCACGCCGAAGTTGATCTTCGATTTGCGCGCATTGTCCCACGACCATGGGCCGTTGATCATCATGGCGATCTTGCCCTGGTTGAAGCCCGCTTCCATCTCGGCATAGCCGGCGCCCTTCGGCATGGCGCCGCTGTTGATCAGGGTCATCAGCGCATTCACGCCTGCCTGCGAGCCGGCATTGTTCACGCCCGTTTTCGCCGCATCGTAGCGGCCGTCGGCCTTGACTTCAAACGGGAAACCGCCGCCCGCGCCCAGCAAAGGCCAGGTGAAATAGGTATTCGTGTAATCCCACAGGATGGCTTTCTTGCCTTGCGCCGAGAGTTTTTTGTCCAGTGCGGCGATTTCCTCGAAGGTTTTTGGCGGCTTCGGCACCAGGTCCTTGTTGTAGACGAGGGCGACGGCTTCGATGGAGATTGGGTAGCCCCAGGTCTTGCCGCCCACCGTGAAGGCGTTCCAGGCCAGCGGCAGGATGGCGGCGCGCGCTTCCTTGCTTGGCGTCAATGGTTGCAGCAAGCCGGCGTCGATCCAGGTGCCGATGCGGTCATGCGGCCAGATCCAGATGTCCGGACCCTTGCCGGCGGCGGCCGCCTGCTGGAATTTGTTTGGCGCATCTTCCGGATGCTCGACGACGACCTTGACGCCCGTCTTCTTGGTGAATTCCTCGCCGACCTTGGCCAGGCCCTTGTAGCCCTTGTCGCCATTGATCCAGATCAGGAGGGTGCCTGCCTCGGCCGCGTGCGCCATGCTGACGGCGGCCAGGTTGCCGATGCCGGCCAGGGCGGCGGCGATCAGGGTGGTTTTGATGAAGCTGCGTTTCGGGTGCGTGAAGGACATGTCAATCTCCAGTGTCTTTTTTTATGTGAAGTATCAAGGCTGAAACGATGCAACCAGGCCAGGCGGCGCCTGTAGCGCCTGGCCCCTTAAATTCGAAATCAGGTACGCGTCTGGCCGTGCTCGTCGAACACGTGGACGCGGGCGGGCGCCACCTGCAGCGCCACGGACTGGCCAATGGCCCAGTCGGTATCCGCATCGGCGCGCACCACCAGCGGCTCGTCGCCGCCCGGTACTTGCACATACAGATAGCTGATGTCGCCCAGTTTTTCCACCGCCTGCACGGTGGCCGTGATGGCGGCGGTGGCGCCGGGCGCGCACGCCTGCACGTGCTCGGGCCGCGCGCCGATGGTGACGGGGGTGCCGCTGGCCAGCGGCTGCGTCAGCACAGCCTGCAGCATGCCGCCCGCATTCGTGGCGATGGTGGCCACGCCGTCGACGTAGCTGTGGATCTTGCCTTTGAGGAAGTTCATGCGGGGCGAACCGAGGAAGCCGGCCACGAACAGGTTGGCGGGATGGTGGTACAGTTCGAGCGGCGCGCCCACTTGCTCGATGCGGCCCGCGTTGAGCACGACGATGCGGTCTGCCAGGGTCATCGCTTCGACCTGGTCATGCGTGACGTAAATCATGGTCGAGCGCAATTCGCGGTGCAAATTCGCCAGTTCGATGCGCATCTGCACGCGCAGCGAGGCATCCAGGTTGGACAGCGGTTCGTCGAACAGGAAGACGTCAGGCTTGCGCACGATGGCGCGGCCGATGGCCACGCGCTGGCGCTGGCCGCCCGACAAGTCTTTTGGTTTGCGTTCCAGCAAAGGTTCGATGCGCAGGATCTGCGCGGCGCGCTGCACGGCGTCGGCGATCTGCACCTTGCTCATGCCGGCCAGTTTCAGGCCAAACGCCATGTTCTGCGCCACGCTCATATGCGGGTACAGGGCGTAGCTCTGGAACACCATGGCGATGCCGCGCTTGGCGGGTGGCACGTCGTTCATGCGGGTCTTGCCGATGAACAAATCGCCGCCGCTGATTTCTTCCAGGCCGCAGATGCTGCGCAGCAAGGTGGATTTGCCGCAACCCGATGGGCCCACGAAGACCATGAATTCGCCGTCGGCGATCTCCAGGTCGATACCGTGCAGGGTTTGCACGTCGCCATATGCCTTCTTCAGGCCTGTTAACTTCAGTCCAGCCATGTCTCCATCCTCATTCTGTCAATTCGGCCCCGCTGATGCGCGGGGCTCGTTATTGTAATTGGCGGCATGGCCGCCAAAGCCTGCGATTTACGCCAAGGTGCCGAACCAGCCGCCATGCGCAGGCAAGCTGATCTGTTGGCCATCTTTGCTGCCCGGCAAGCCGTGACCGGCCAGGCCAGCCGCCGCTGCCGCATCGGGCCAGGCGAAGGTGACCGCTTGCGTGCCCAGGTTGAAGGCGGCCAGCACGGACGGTTGGCCGGGCAAGTCGCGGCGCAGGGCCAGCACGGGTTCCGGCGCATCGAAGAACATGATATCGCCGCGCAGCAATTGCGGCAGGGTGCGGCGCCAGGCGAGGATGTTCTGCGCAAAGCGCAGCGGCGACGCGGCATCGTCCTGTTCCACGTCGACGGCGCGCGCCAGGTGTTCGGGCGGCACGGGCAGCCAGGGCGTGGTACTGCTGAAGCCGCCGTGCGGCGCATCGGCCACCCACGGCATCGGCGTGCGGCAGCCGTCGCGGCCCTTGAACTGGGGCCAGAACGGGATGCCGTACGGGTCTTGCAGCGCCTCGAAAGGAATGTCCGCTTCCGTCAGGGCCAGCTCGTCGCCCTGGTACAGGCATGGCGTGCCTTTCAGTGCCGCCTGCACGGCCAGCACCACCTTGGCCAGCGAGGGCGATGGATTATCGCCGCCCCAGCGCGTCATGACGCGCACGCTGTCGTGGTTGCCCACCGACCAGGAAGCCCAGCCGTCGGCCACTTGCGCCTCGAATTCTTCCACTTGCGTGCGGATGTGCGCGGCCGAAAACTCCGCCGTCAGCAAATTGAAACTGTAAGCCATGTGCAGCTTGTCGGCGCCCGTGTAGGCGGCCATGGTGGCCAGCGCATTGTCGTCACCCACTTCGCCGATGGAAATGGCCTGGTATTCATCGAGCACGGCGCGCACGCGCTGCAGGTAGGCGATGTTTTCCGGCTGCGTCTTGTCGTACACGTGCGCCTGCATGCCGTAGGGATTGATGGCCGACACGCTGCTCGCATCGCGCTGCGCGGCTGGCGGATTGTCGCGCAGCAACTGGTCGTGATACGGGAAGTTGCAGGAATCGAAGCGGAAGCCGTCGACGCCGCGCTCGAGCCAGAAACGCAGGTTGTCCAGCTGCGCCTGCTGCACGGCAGGGTTGTGGAAATTCAGGTCGGGCTGGCTGGCGAGGAAATCGTGCAGGTAGTACTGGCCGCGGCGCGGCTCCCATTGCCACGCGGAACCACCGAACACGGACAGCCAGTTGTTCGGCGCCGTGCCATCCGGTTTCTGGTCGGCCCACACATACCAGTCGGCCTTGGCGTTGTCGCGGCTGGAGCGGCTTTCCACGAACCACGGGTGGTTGTCGGACGAGTGCGACAGCACCTGGTCGATCATCACTTTCAAACCCAGTTCATGGGCGCGCGCCACCAGGCGGTCGAAATCGGCCAAGGTGCCGAACATGGGATCGACGTCGCAGAAGTCGGCCACGTCGTAGCCGAAGTCTTTCATCGGCGACGTGAAGAAGGGCGAGATCCAGACGATGTCGGCGCCCAGGGCGGCGATGTAATCGAGCTTGGAGGTAATGCCGGGCAAGTCGCCGATGCCGTCGCCATTGCTGTCGAGGAAGCTGCGTGGATAAACCTGGTAGATGACGGCGCTGCGCCACCAGTCGGCGGGCAGGTGGGCGAGATTGTTCTGGATGGTCGGCATGAATGATTTCTTAAAAGTTGCCTGTAGCCGTGGCTATCAGGGCGGCGCTGCTGGTTGGTAGGCGAACGTCTTATTTTAAAATTCAAAGCGCTTTGGGTATGAAATGAGTATAGTTCAAAGCGCTTTGAAAAGTAAAGCGATACACGCGTCAGACATACGATTTTTTATGAGGGTGATTCAGGACAACGATGCGGAACCGCTGGTCAGGTGGCCAGCGGCGCAGGAGCAGAGGAAAGCGCCTAGTTCGGCACGGGGCCGGCCGACTCCCCCGGCAGCAGTTCGCACGGCCACAATTCCTGCAAGTCGGTGACGGGCGTGCCTTCCATCAGGGCCAGCAGCATGTGGATCATCTTCGCGCCGGCGCCGCGCGGATCGGGCTGGACGACGGTGGTGACGTTATGGCCGGCCAGGGAATCTTCCATCACGCCCCAGACGATCAGCGACATCTCGCGGCCGATGGCGATGCCCGCGTCGAGCAGGGCGCGCACGGCGCCCACGCCCGACATGTGGTTATCGACGATGACGGCGGTAGGGCGGGGCGAGCGGGCCAGCAGGCGCTGCATGGCCTGGTAGCCGGCGCGTCGGTCGTGCGCGTTGTCGACCAGGTTGTCGGGGTCGACGGCGAGGCCGCCCGCCTGCATGGCGTGCTGGAAGCTCTCGACGCGCTGGCGCACGAAATTCAGGTCCGGCGTGGCGCTGATGAGGCCGATGCGCTGGTGGCCCAGCTGCGCCAGGCGCTCGACGGCCAGGCGCATGCCGGCCTCATTGTCGTAGTCGAACCACGCGTGCGGCTGGTTCAGCTGCGTGCGGCCGTGCGCGACAAACGGCATGCCTTGCTGCGCCAGGTAGGCGATGCGCTCATCGAACGGTTTCGTGCGTCCGACGATCAGGCCATCGATGCGGCGGCCCTTGACCATGCGTTCATAGGTGTGGAATTCGTTGGTGGCCGAGGCGGGCGCGATCATCATGTCCATCTGCTGCGCTTCCAGCGCTTCCGACATGCCGCCCACGATCTCGATGAACATGGGGTCGGCCAGGTCGTTCGGCATCAGCGGGTAGATGATGCCGACGATATTCGTGCGCCCCACGGCCAGACTGCGCGCCATGGGATTGGGACGGTAGCCGGCCGCCTGCGCGGCGGCCAGCACCCGCTCGCGCGTGCGTTCACTCACTTCCGGATAGCCATTCAAGGCGCGGCTGACGGTGGTTTCGGATATTCCTAGCGTTTTGGCGAGATTTTTGAGGTTCATGGATGCTGCAGTTGGGGTCTATCCAGGGTGGGTCGGGAGCGATGCGGTGCGATGACGGGTAGTTTATCTGATAAATGCCGGAATGATCAGGGGGATGACAAGCGGCGGCGCCCAAAAAAATACGCGGGCAAACCCAGGGGCGCCCGCGCTAAAAGAGGATACTGCTGAATCACTACAGTGAAGCTGCCGGCCATCGCGTGCAGCGGCGAAATGGTGGGTCCGGATCAAACATGCCCCTTTGAGAGCGGGAGGTGTTGCTGCCAGTGGCTGGTGCCTTGCGGCATCAGCCATTGTCGGGTAGCTTGGAACAAAGCGCTTCTGATGTTACCACCAGGACTCGACCTGGAAACCAACGGAGCTGCCGTTGGTCTTGCCACCGAACACGCCCGTCGAGGACAGCGCCGATTCCGCGGCGGCGGCCGACTGGGCTGCCTTGTTCCATTTGGCGTAGGTGTAGAAGGCGCGCAGCACGGGGCGCGACCAGAAGCTGTTGCCGGCCGACAGTTGCGGAGCGAAGGTCAGCTTGGTCAGGTTGCGGCTTTCGCCGCCTTCCGGCTTGACGATGTCGTGGCCCAGTTCCACGGCCAGGCTGTAGTTGTCCGTGAAGTGGTAGACGGGACGCGCGCCGATCGACGTCCACTTGCTGCTCACGCCGGCCGTTTCCTTGTCTTCGTAGACGAAGGTGCCCATGCCCGACCAGGCGCCTTTCGGCTGGATCATGATCTGTTCCGTCAGGCGCACGACCTTGTCATCCTTGCCGGCGCCCAGGCTGAAGCCGCCCGTGTTGGCGGCGCTGCCTTTGCCATACTGCAATGCCACCTTGTTGAAGCCGCCCAGCAGGTTGCCTTGCGTATGCATGATGGTCAGCAAGTGGCCGCTGGCGATGGGGGCCGCGCCTTGTGCGTTGCGTTTCTGGTTGAATTGCAGGCCCAGTGTCAGTTCGCCATCCGGATTGACCTTGATGCCCGAGAAGCGCAGGTCGTGGGACAGCCCCATGCGCTTGCTGTCGCCGTCGTCGGCCGTGCGCACGACGGCGTAGGCCAGCTTGGCGGCGCCCAGGTCGATGTTTTCCAGGCCGGCGCCAGGGCCGCTGTTATTCCAGAAGTAGTAATCGGTGATGTGCACGTCCTGGCGGTCATAGTAGCGCTTGCCGACCCAGGCGCGCGCTTCGGCGAAGGCGCCCGTGCCGATCTTGTCGGCGACGACGTTCATTTCGCGCCATGACGGGTCCGATTGCTCCCAGTCCTGGTTCTGGTTGACGGAGAACGCCACCAGGGTATTGATGCGGAAGGTGGTGCCGTTGGCTGCCTTGAAGGCTTCGCCGCCGAATTTCAGCTCGCCGTAGGTTTCGCACTCATTGCCCAGACGATACTTGGACGAGGCGCCGGCCAGGCCGAAGCAGGCTTCCTTGCCGCCTTCGCTGCTGGTGCCGAGGCCCGAACGGATGTAGCCGCCGAAGTCGATTGGCAGGGCGGCCTGGGCCGACGCGCTCAAGGCCATGAGCACTGCAGCTGGCAATGCTTTCAGGAAAAATTTGTTCATTGTGTCTCCAGTGTTTTTATAGGTGTAGGGTCGGCGCGCATCACTTTGCACAACCAAAGCGCTTTAACTATGTTTCAAAGCGCTTTGAGTATAGTTCAAAGCGCTTTGATAAGTAAACTCGTTTTGTTCGATGGCGATTTGTCGGTGTTGCGGAGAAACATCAGGGCGGGCGGCGGCGCGTGGGCGCCGCCGTGTACGGCAGGCAGGAATGACGGTTGTGAATTATTCCTGTGTCTTGCAGGCGGGCAGGGCGGCGGTGTCCGCCATGGCACCGGCCGGATGACGCAGGAAGGCCAGGATCAGCAGGGCCGACGCCGTCGTGATGCCCGCCAGCACATACAGCAAGTGGCGGAAGGCCGTGCCGTAGGCTTGCGCGAGCTCGGCGGCGCCGGCCTGCGGCAACAATTCGCCCGCATGGCGCAGCTCGCCCAGCGCCAGGAAGGGGCCGGCGTGCGCCGCCTGTGCCACGCCGATGCCGGCGCCGCCCAGCGCTGCGACGGTGAGCGTGCCCAGCAGCGCGCTGACGATGGCCAGCGCCAGGCCTTCACCCGCCACGCGCGTCGTATTGAAGATGCCGGCCGCCATGCCGGCCCGCTCGACAGGCACGACGCTGATGGCCAGGCCATCCATCAAGCCCCAGGGCAGACTGATGCCGCAGCCGATCAGCAGCAGCGGCCCCAGCAGAGTGGCGGGCGGTTGGCCCGGCGCGCAGCTCGATAACCACAGCAAGCCGCCCGCCGCCAGCAGCAGGCCGCTGGCGCAGATGTGCGCAGCGGCAATGCGCTGCGCCGCCATGCCGGCCAGGACCGGCAGCACCAGCATGGGTGCCGACAGGGCGATCATCATGCGTCCCGCTTCCAGCGCGCTGTAGCCTTCGATGCCGATGAAGCGCGCCGGCAGCAACACCAGCAGCACGACAAAGGAAAACGCGGGCGCGGCCGCCAGCAGTTGCACGCCGGCAAAGGCAGGCAGGCGGAACAGGGTCAAGTCCAGCATGGGCCGCGCGGCGCGCCGCTCCACGCGGATGAACACGGCCAGCAGCAAGGCCGCGCCACCGAGCAGCCCCAGGCTGGCGGCGCTGCCCCAGCCGCTATCGGGCGCCTGCAGCAAGCCATACGTAAACAGCGACAAGGCGCTCGTAAATGTCAGCGCGCCGGGCCAATCGACGCCTTGCGCCTGCGGGTCGCGCGATTCGCGCATGGCGCGCGCGGCGGCCAGCAGGGCGGCCAGGCCGGCTGCGGCCGTGGCGACGAAAATGGCGCGCCAGCCCGTGTGCGTGATCAAGGTGCCTGCCAGGAAGGGGCCGAAGGCCAGGCCCACGCCGAACGCCGTGCCGATCAGGCTGAAGGCGCGCGCGCGGGCGGGGCCGTCGAATTCCTGCGCCAGGGCCGCCAGTCCGCTCGACAGGGTCATGGCGCAGCCGAGGCCCTGGACGGCGCGCAGCACGTCGAGCCACAGGATGCCGGGTGCGGCCGACAGCGCCAGCGCGGCGGCGGAAAACACGCCCATGCCCAGCAAGAACACGCGCTTGCGGCCATAGCGGTCGGCCAGCGCGCCGGCCACCATCAGGCAGCCGCCAAAGCTGAGCATGAAGGCATTCGTGATCCATGCCAGCGCCAGCGGCGTGCCGTGCAGGTCGGCGGCGATGGCGGGAATGGCGATGGCCGGTCCCGTGAAACTGAGGGGCATGCACAGCGCGGCCAGGCAGACGGCGGCCAGCACCACCGTGCGCCGTGCAGTCGCTGGTTCCGGGGCTTGCGCGGGAAGATTCGTATCCATGGGAATGATTCCAGAAAGAGGGAGTCTGATGATAATATGGACGTAATCAATGAAAAAGTGGCTAAAAATCCGCAAATAGCGGACAAATATTCCTTAATATAGGTGATATGGATAATCTGAACGGCATCGTCGCTTTCGTGCGCGCGGCGGAAACCTCCAGTTATGTGGCTGCCGGGCGGCTGCTCGGCGTCTCGGCCTCGGCCGTGGGCAAGAGCGTGGCGCGGCTGGAAGAAAAGCTGGGCGTGCGCTTGCTCAACCGCAGCACGCGGCGCATCAGCCTGAGCAACGAGGGCGCGCTGTTTTACGAGCGCTGCCAACGCATCCTGGCCGACCTGGGCGATGCCGAGGCGGAATTGTCGCACTTGGCCGAGGCGCCGCGCGGCAAGCTCAAGGTCAGCCTGCCCGTGATCGGCTACCGCATCATCCTGCCTCTGCTGGCGGCCTTTACGCGCCTGTATCCGGAGGTCGAGCTCGACCTCGATTTCAACGACCGCCTGGTCGACGTGGTGGCCGAAGGCGTCGACGTGGCCGTGCGCAGCGGCACCCTGACCGATTCGCGGCTGATGGCGCGCGAGCTGGGGCCGTTTGCCTTTGTCATCGTCGGCTCTCCCGCGTATTTCGCCCGCCATGGCGTGCCAGCCACGCCGCGCGCGCTGGAAGGGCACGCCTGCGTGCGCTATAAATTCCCTACCACGGGCAAGCTGCAGGAATGGGCGCTGCGGCGCGCCGAGGGCGACAGTGGCGGCGAGTTGCGCTTGCCGACCGCCTTGACCTGCAACAATATCGAAGCCTTGATCGGCGCCGCCACGCAGGGCGTGGGCCTGGCTTACCTGCCTGACTTTATCGTGCGCGACGCTATCGCGCGCGGCGAACTGCAGGCAGTGTTGGTCGGCGACCTGCTGTACTCAAGCAAGTTCTGGGTGCTGTGGCCATCGAGCCGCCACCTGTCGCCCAAAATTCGCGTCTTTGTTGACCATTTGTGTGCCCACCTGCATTTTTCCTCGCCTCTTCCCGACCCAGCCTCACTGCGCTGATCTCCCTGACCGCCGCACTGGCGGCTGGTTGGGGAAAATTCCTACCCCAACGAGATTATTCCTAACGCCACAGGATTTATATTTGCTGCGCCGCATCACGCCATGCCGCACAGCATCAGCTTATGCCCTTCCTGAATACCGGTCATGCGTTAATGAAATTGCCATAAGGAATTTATTTATGTTAATTTCATATCTGTTTCTGCAACATTGCATCGGCTGGTCGCTTGCGGGAACATGTGCAGGATTAGGCGCCATAAGCGTGTAGTAACCAACAATTAAGGGATGGTAACCCCGTTCCGTTCAGGGAGTGTGCATGAAGACAGTCACTACGACACCGCCGGATCCGGCGCCAGCCGCGACAGCGACACCGGCCCGCAAGACGGGCTTGCTGCTTGGTGGCGGTGCACCAAATTCCACCTTGATCGCGGGCGCGTTGGCCGCGTTTCTCGATGAAGGCATCGAATTCGACGTCATTTCCGCCTCGGGCGCCGGTGTGTTGATGGGCTTGCTTTATACGACGCCGCACGAAGCCACGCCGCGCCAGGCCCTGCAAAGCTGGGCCGACACGGGCGTGGCCGACAGCATCTACAAGATGATCCCGATCAATTACAAGGTATTCCAGAAGCCGGGCATGCACGCGAGCACTTTCCGCGACGCCTTTCAGCCGCCGGCCAACAATCCTTTTTTTCAGGCGTTCCAGCAAACGTTTGCGGGCGTGCCCACGGCCTGGTCGGACTGGGGCAAGCTGATGGTGTCGTCGCTGTCGCCATCGGACCTGTCGGCGAAAAGCCTGGGCCTGTGCGCGCATTTGCCCTTCCTGGAAAAAGCCGTGGATTTCTCCGGCGTGGCGCGCATGCGCCCCGATTTCTACATCAATGCCTACAACCTCAGCGAGCACCGCATGCAAATCTGGGGCAAGCACGAGATCGAGCCGATCCACGTGCGCGCGGCCCTGTCGTTCCCCTTCCTGTATGCGCCCACGACGATCGCCGGCGACGACTATATCGAAGGCGCGGCGCTCGACACCCTCAATTTCGATCCATTTATCGAAGGCAAGGGCGAACATCATGACGCCGATACCCTGGTCATCCTCGACATCCTCGGCGATGAGCGATTGCTGCGCAAGCCGCGCAACCTGTACGACGCCTGGGTGCGCTCCATCATCACGCCGCTGGTGAAGATTTCCAAGAGCGAGCTGCGCCTGTTTGAACTTGAGCACAACACGGACGCGCGCACGGGCCAGCCCAAGCGGCGCTTGCTCAAGCTCGACCTGATGGGCGGCATCCCGGAGCAGCACTGGCCCGACACCCTGGACTGGTCCAGCTCGAACATGCAGCTGTTGTTCGACGTGGGCCACAAGGCGGGCCTGGCGTTTTGCCGCCAGCATGGCGACTTGCTGCGCCGCACGCCTGACGCTTCCCCGCTGGCGGCCTGAGCTCGCGCCGTTTGCAACCGGTCCCGGCCACCTGATCGGCAGCTACTCACCCCGCCTGGCCCTGCCAGGCTGCTTTTTTGACTGTGACACACCATGAATATCACCAAGCAACTCATTCTGACCCTCACCATCGCCTTGCTGGCCCTGCTATTGCTGGGTGCAGGCGGCGCCATTCAGCTGCAGCGCGCCCAGGAACGTTTTGACACCGTGCAAAACCGCATCATTCCCAGCATCCAGGGCTTGAATGCGGCCAAGGGTTTCCTGGCTGACTCGCGCCTGGCCGGCTACCGCCTGTCCGTGTTCTCGAACCTGGCCGACAAGACGGCGCTGGACAAGGCCGTCGCCGATGCCAACACGAATTTCGACAAGGTCATCGCCACCTACCGTGCCGAGCGCCTGTACGACGCGACGGACAGCAAGATGCTCGACGCCGACCAGGCCGCCATGGAAGCTTACCGCCGCGCGCTGGCGCCATTCTTTGCCGCCGCCTACGCGGGCGACATGGATGGCGTGCGCGCCACCTTGCTGGCCGGCACGCCACTGGCCATCACGGCCGTCGCCGCGAAAAAGAGCATGGATGACCATATCGCCTACAACAACAAGCTGGTCGACGATGTCAAAGCGGAAAGCCTGGCCGCCTACGACACGGCGTTCAACACCATGCTGGCCGTGCTGGGCGTGGCCGTGCTGCTGACGGGTGCGCTGGCCTGGCACATCTACCGCACCATCAGCGGCGGCCTGGGCAATATCGAGCACACGCTGGAGAGGGTCAGCGCCTCGCTGGACCTGTCTACCGCCATGCCCGTCGAGCGCATGGATGAAGTGGGCCGCACGGCCACCGCCTTCAATAAATTCCTGGAACGCATCGTCGGCGTGATCGCCACCGTGCGCGCCTCGGCCGATACGGTCAGCGTGGCCGCCGCGCAGATTTCCGCCGGCAACGCGGACTTGTCCGTGCGCACGGAGCAGCAGGCATCTTCCCTGGAAGAAACGGCATCCAGCCTGGAAGAGCTGACCTCGGCTGTGCGCCAGAATACGGACAATGCGCGCCAGGCGAACTTGCTGGCCGTGTCCGCCTCGGACGTGGCCCGCAAGGGCGGCGCCGTGGTGGCGCAAGTGGTGGGCACGATGGGTTCGATCAATGAATCGGCGAAGAAGATCGCCGACATTATCGGCGTGATCGACGGCATTGCCTTCCAAACCAATATTTTGGCGCTGAATGCGGCCGTCGAAGCGGCGCGCGCGGGCGAACAGGGCCGTGGCTTCGCCGTGGTCGCCACCGAGGTGCGCAACCTGGCGCAGCGCTCGGCCGCTGCGGCCAAGGAAATCAAGGGCTTGATCGAGGATTCCGTGGATAAAGTCAACACGGGCAGCGTGCTGGTCGACCAGGCCGGCGCGACGATGGAAGAAATCGTCGCCAGCATCCGTCGCGTGACGGACATCATGGGCGACATCGCCAACGCCAGCCACGAGCAAAGCGCCGGCATCGAGCAGGTGAACCAGGCCATTTCGCAAATGGACCAGGTGACCCAGCAAAATGCGGCCCTGGTGGAAGAGGCGGCCGCCGCCGCATCGTCACTGCAAGAGCGCGCCGTCGAACTGGTCGACGTGGTGGCCGTATTCCGCCTGCGCGGCGACGCCCAGGCAAAAGTGTTGAAAGTGGCGGGCGGCTTGCCGGCCCCCGCTTCAACCGCCGCCAGCCCGCGCCTGGCGCTGCCCGGCCGCAGCGCCCGCGCTTAAGCCTTGTTACTGCCCCGGTACGCCGGGGTTTTTTTGTGGCGCTGTCCCCTTTGGAAGCGTTGATGTTCTGGACCTACGAAGCGGGAAATAAAGTTGCCTTGGCAGGCAGGGCGGAAGAAGGGGGGGGGGGGCACCCGTTTCCTCGCTAGGCAGGGTGCCTGCCAGGCTTTCGGACGTGTGAGTCTGCTTTCGCCCCATACCGGTCATTGAAGTATTGCTCCTGACTCTGGAACTAGGCTAAATGGGCGCCAGCCGCCTGGTGGGTCCCATTCACCATCACCACGAATCCGACCCGCGCTCGCATCGTGAAGGACTACACCGTCGATCCCAAGCGGCGACTGCTCCCAGATCAGACCTCCTGTATGGTCAAAAGCAAGAACTTCAGATGCCGAAGTTACAAGCACTGCGATGCGGCTATTTAGGTTCTCAAGGTCGCGCGAATCGTACAGATGGCAAAAGTAACCGTCCAGCTGATGGCGACGAACTTCGCCAAGGTAAAGATCAACGACGAACACGAACTGCCCAAAGCCGATGTAAACGATGCCCTCAGCGAAACGTGTGCTCTGAAAGCACGAGTACCCTGCGCTGGCAAGAATGTTTACGCGAGTCACCGGCACACTATGGTGAGCGATCAAGACAGTGGCAACGATGTTGGATTCTGAGGTTGGGCCGCGAGCAACAAGGACGCGACCATGTTCACTTTGCTCACCAAGACTAAGAAATTTAACTTCCATCTGCATTTGTTTCCAAGGGATACGTCGAGTGACCGCTACTGGCCGAAAGCTGCTTGTCGGAGTCGCCAATGGCCGCGTGCAAATGGTCAATCGGAAGCTGGCAGGTGACGATGGGAGACTACCGTGGCTCTAGCGGCTGTCAGAACTACGTCAACGAGGTAAATCACGGATCGGGGAGACGCTATCCCCGAATAGCACACGCCGCCGGCGAAACGGTGCGCCCTGGATGCATTCCGGTCTGCTGATCCGGTCCATTCGAAAATGACGGAAGTCCTCGCGCGCAGGATCCCAGGCCACTAAATACCAGAGCGGTGGCAAGATGAGCATGGCTTGCGGTTCAACAACTCGATTGCTTACGCCCCCTTTTGCGTCACTATATTGGAAACCTAGGTGCAGCCGCTGGAGAAAAGCTTGCTCGAATGCGGGCAGCAAGGTAGGCTCCATCGCTTCCATATCTGATATATCCACCAGTGGTGAAAGCTGCCCGACATACAGGCAGTCCAGAAACCGGCGCAGGTCGTGCACCTTGTCGGGCGGCAGGGCCTGCTCAATCTTGGCCAGCCCGGCATCTGCAAGACCTGAAAACGGTATATTCATGGCTGCCCGCATTGATGCAACGCTGACGAGCAGCGCAAAGACCTCGGCGACCGAGAGACGCGGCGTGGTCTGAACCGAATGTAGATTAAGTTGCAGGCCACCGCCGCGACCCGGTTCGGAATAAATGACAAAGCCCTCATCGCGCAGCGCGCTGATGTCACGCAACACCGTCCGCCTGGATACGCCAATCTCCTCCGCCAGTGCCCCGACTGTCAAAGTGCTGTTGCGGCGAAGGCTGCGTACGATGGCGTCATGTCGAAGGCGAAGATTCATGTCTCATCCTACCCTTAAATGGTGCCAGTATTTGGCACCATTGGATTTTAATATATCAGTGTTGCCGTCGAAATTGCCGCGCACACCCATTAAACCCGAGGACGGGAAAGAGCTGGCACTCCAGAACGGAATTTGTCGCTTGATCACCCGGACGACCAAATAAAGGAAATACTAATGTCAACCACAACCCATTTTCCCAAGCCTACGTTTGTTCCAATCAACGGCGTGGTACTGGAAGTCTTTGAAGCAGGCCGAGAAAATGGCGGAAATCCAATCGTACTCTGTCACGGCTGGCCTGAGCACGCCTTTACCTGGCGCAATCAGATTCCAGCCCTTGTCGCGGCGGGCTACCATGTCATCATCCCCAACCAGCGGGGCTACGGCAACTCGTCCCATCCGGCCGAAGTGACGGACTATGACATTCGAAATCTGTCGGGGGATCTTGTCGCTCTTCTCGATCACTACGGATACCAGGATGCGACCTTCGTCGGTCATGACTGGGGTGCAATGGTGGTTTGGGGGCTGACCCTGCTCTATCCGGACCGCGTAAACAAAGTGATAAATCTGAGCCTGCCTTACCAGGAGCGTGGCGCAAGACCCTGGATCGAGGTCCTTGAGCAAATCTTGGGCAGCGACTATTACTTTGTCCATTTCAATCGAAAGCCGGGTGTCGCGGACGCCATATTGGACGACAATACCTTCCGGTTCCTGCGTAACCTGTACCGGAAAAATGTGCCACTCAAAGAACCCGAGCCGGGCATGGCAATGATCAATCTGGCCAGAGCAGAAACTCCACTCGGCGAGCCTTTGATGAGCGACAGCGAATTAGCCGTTTTCGTCTCGGCCTTCGAAAAAACTGGGTTCACGGGCAGTATTAACTGGTACAGGAATCTCGACCGCAACTGGCACCTATTGGCGGACCTGGACCCTGTCATCCATCAACCTACGCTCATGATTTATGGGGACCGTGATGTGGTTCTCAAATCAGAAAGACTGGCAGAGTTCGTGCCCAATGTGGACGTGATCAGTTTGGATTGCGGTCACTGGATCCAGCAGGAAATGCCGGAAGAAACCAACCAGGCGATATTGAATTGGCTGGCACGGCAGAGTTCAACCTGATCGTAGGGCCGGTTCAAGGGCATGTACGCTCTCCGGCCCGGCCGGAGGGCAGGATGGCACGCCGAAAGCTATCAGTGAGCGGTACGCCTTCAAGCGCACGAATTCTATTTCTGAGGAAATCTACGAACACAGCACGAGTCAAACTACCTGCGGCGTAAGCCTCTAGCGAGTTCGCCAGCCGCTCAAGAATCGAAAGATTCGACACGAATGTCCTTCAATCGCCTGCTTGCGTAAATTACGTTTGACCGTCCGCTTCTGGCCTATTGTGTTGAAAAACGCGGGTACGATGATGTTTGGATAGAAATCCTGTCAGCCTCGACTGGCCAGAACCGCCGCTATTGAACGATCACCGACTGCTTGGAGGTCTAAGACATCCCGAAATGGTTGCCGTTCGACATTTTCAACGCAATAGGCCGATTGCCGCTGTTGGTAGGCTCCGCTTCAAACCGGACCTTTGAGATATGACTTATCTCGACTGCCATTCCCCTGGGATCGGAGCGGAGCATCGCGCGATTGAATCCCTGCCGGTCTCGATGATTGTTAGCACATTTTGAACGGCTATCTCAAGTTCATCTTGGTTGCAAAAATACTCGGAAAGCTTACCGGCGACTACATAGGAAGAACAGTTAAAACCATCTTCGATATCGTTGAACCATAGTACCCTGCTGCCGATGACGGCCACAACCCAAAAGCCGCCGCCAACTGTGCCATAGGTTTGCTCGGCCCACTTCTCAGGAGGAATTTTGATGGCTTCCCACAGGCGGAGTACCTGAGGACTCATTCGGTCTTTCGCACTTATGATCTTGTCCCATAATTCTGTCTCTGAAATCGGTTCCCAATCCATTATCTCTCCAATGACTGCTTCTGGCCGAACTCGCCCTTCAATCAAAGACAATTCGCTGCCCCACCTCGAATGCATTTTCATGGCAATGAAACAGGATGCACGGCGTGTCGTTCGAATAGACCATCGCGTCGTCGCGCGAAGGGACAAAAATATCCGACCAATTCTCGACCAGGAACACACTGGTGCATAAAAAACAGTCGTCTGCTCCAAACACCACTACGACCTGCTGAGTTCCAGGCATACGGGCGCGTAACCACTTTGTTGCGGTGGCCACATCATCGCCGAATGCGAACCGCTCGATGGAGGCAACGGTGTTAACGTCCAGGCCGAGACGCCTCTTCGAATCATGCAGGCGCACTACATCATAGGCACGGCGGGCATCCTCTGCATCAAGCCAGACGATATCCGCTGAGTGGTGCCTTAGCTCCTGAATCCTCCAATGTGCTGCGTTCATAAGCTCTCAAAATCCAATATCCTCACGGCCATGACGAGCAGCAGCTTGTGGTCGAATCCGGTGCATCCCTTGACCTTGGCGCCAAATAAGGCTGTCATCATGATCCGGCTTTGTCTGCGGCAAGTGTAACCAGAATCTAACTCTATTTATATGATAAAAAAACAGTGTATCCTGCGATCGTAGTAGCTATATTTTTTATCGATGCAAAGGAAAAGCAGCTGTCTTTGTTCCTGTCGGAAAACGCTCCTTTGACTGTCGCCATTGACATGGATATGCCACATGATGCATGCCATGCCGCTGACTAATACCCTGGCACTGCGCGATGCCGGATAGCAGGCGCAGTTATTTTTATCAAAATGATAGGGAGATCCCAAATTGGTGCATATCGAAGAAAGCATCCACATTGCAGTCCCGCCCACGGTCATCGACCAGATCTGGAGCGAGGTCGACCGATGGCACCTGTGGGATCCGGATACAAAGCAAGCCCGGCTCAACGGGCCGTTCGCGGTGGGGACGCATGGCAGGATCGTTCCCAATAAAGGGATGGGTATTCCGATGCTGGTCACCGAGCGCTCCGCAGGCCGCTCGTTCACCGTCGAGGGCTACATCCCTTTGTTTCGCATCCATTTCGAGCACACGGTGGTGGCCGCAGATGGCGGATCGGAAGTCGCTCACCGCGTGTGGTTCACTGGCGCGCTTGCCTTTCTGTTCGGGCCAGGCGTTGCCAAACAAGTGCGGCAAGGGCTACCCAAAACGATGCGCTCACTCAAGGCCTATGCAGAGAAACGCAACGAGACTCTCCATGATGGGGAGGCGGACAGGGCTAAGGCGACAACCGTCTGATAGATAGTTTCCCCACGTCAATTCCCTGCACGGCGCCGCATCAAATTAACGTGCCCTTCCCGTCATGATGGAATACAATTCCTGCGTGGCAGCCAGCTTGCCTGGCAAGGCCGGGCACGGCGCCTTTGACCTCGGAAAGATGTTGGCTTATGACTCTGCAGTTCCCCCAGCGAACGGCGCCTTGCGCGCCATCCACGCTCCGCCTTTCACGCACCCCTCTCGTTTCCCTGTTCGTCCTGACATTTTCGTGTCTGCTGGCCACAGCGCCCGTCATGGCGGCTGCGCCTGCCGGCAGCAGCGTCATGCTGGAAGAGTTGACCAGCACGGAATTGCGCAGCCGTATCGACCACGGCGCCACGACCGTGCTGGTGCCGATTGGCGGCGTCGAGCAGAGCGGGCCGTACATCGCGCTGGGCAAGCACAATGTGCGCGCCGGGCTGCTGGCACGCCCAATCGCGCAAAAGCTGGGCAACACCATCGTCGCGCCTGTCGTGTCCTACGTGCCGGAAGGCACGATTTCGCCCCCAACTGGCCACATGCGCTTTGCCGGCACGATTTCGATACCGCCGGCCGCCTTCGAAGCCGTGCTGGAAGGGGCGGCCGCCAGCCTGCGCCAGCATGGTTTCCGCGACATTATCTTTCTCGGCGACCATGGCGGCTATCAAAAAAACGAGCAGAACGTGGCCAACAAGCTGAACCGTGCCTGGGGCAAAGCCGCCGGCAAGGATGCGCGCGCGTATGCTTTGCTCGACTACTATGACATCACGCAATCGGCCTATATTGCCGAACTGCAGAAACGCGGCCACAGCAGCGCCGAGATCGGCCTGCACGCGGGTTTGGCGGACGCGGCGCTGATGCTGGCGACGGATCCGTCGCTGGTGCGCAGCGACGCCATGGCCCACGGACCCAAGCCCGGCGTGGCGGACGGCGTGCGCGGCGACGCCACGCGTGCCACGGCTGAACTGGGCCAGATCGGTATCAGGCTGCAGGTGGATACCGCCGTGGCCGCCATCAAACAGCTGCTGCAACGGAATAAATAAATCTTCCGCTGGAAGTGCTTAACTTCCGGCTTTTGCAACGAAAAGACGCGAAATCACATGAAAAAATCTCAACGACGCACCATCGTCACCTTGTCTGCCCTGGCTGCCACACTGGCCGGCATGGGCGTGGCCAGCCAGGTCACCGGCGCCAGCACCCCGGCCGCAGTTAGTCCTGCACCGGTTGCCGCCTATTCGCCATTGCCGGGCATGCCGCCGCTGGTGGATTCGAAAAACGTGTACGGCAGCATCGCCAGCAGCAATATGAGCCCGGTCGTCAAGGATCACTTGCGCCGTGTTTACGTGCCCAACCTGCGCTCGAACGACGTCTATGTGATCGACCAGGAGAGCCTTAAAGTGGTCGACAAGTTCAAGGTCGGCAGCGGCCCGCAGCACGTGGTGCCGTCGTGGGACTTGCGCACCCTGTGGGTGGCGAACAATGCCGAGCGCACGGACAAGGGCAGCCTGACGCCGGTCGACCCGTTGACGGGCAAGCCTGGCAAGGAAGTGCCCGTCGATGACCCGTACAATATGTATTTCACGCCGGATGGCAAGTCGGCCATCGTCGTGGCCGAAGCGCGTCACCGCCTCGATTTCCGCGATCCGAAGACCATGGCCGTGCAGTATTCGATCGACACGCCCCAGTGCGGCGGCATCAACCATGCGGACTTCTCGAATGACGGCCGCTACGCCATGTTCACCTGCGAGTTCGACGGCACTATCGCCAAGATCGACCTGGTGGGCCGCAAGGTCGACGGCTACCTGAAATTGCAGATGCCGGCCAAGCGCTTTGCCGAGTCCGGTCCCGTGGGCGGCCCGGCGAATGAAATCTGCAGCGTCAAGAAGGGCATGCCGCAAGACATACGCATTTCGCCGGATGGCAAGAAATTCTATATCGCGGACATGGACGCCGATGGCGTGCACATCGTCGATGGCGCCACCCTGAAGGAAATCGGCTTCATCCAGACGGGCGTGGGCGCACACGGCTTATACCCCAGCCGTGATGGCAAGAAACTGTACGTGGCCAACCGCGGCACGCACCGCATCCATGGCAAGCGCAACGGCAAGGGCAGCGTCAGCGTGATCGATTTCGCCAGTGAAAAAGTGGTGTCGCAGTGGCCGATCCCCGGCGGCGGCAGCCCCGACATGGGCAATGTGAGCGCCGATGGCAAGTATCTGTGGCTGTCCGGCCGCTTCGACGACGTGGTCTACCGCATAGATACGAGCAATGGTGACGTGTCCAAGGTGAAAGTCGGCCAGGAACCGCACGGCCTGACCGTGTGGCCGCAGCCGGGCCGCTATTCGCTGGGCCATACGGGCAACCTGCGCTAGGCTGGGGAAGCGCATGGAAATCGATTCTCTTGAGCAACTGCGCGCGCATTATCCGCCCGCGCAGGGGCGGTCGCTAAGCAAGCAGCTCGACCGTCTCGACCCGCATTGCATCGCCTTCATCGGGCTGTCGCCGTTCGCCGTGCTGGCCACGGGCGGGGCTGGCGGCCAGCTCGACGCCTCGCCGCGCGGCGGCGCGCCCGGTTTCGTGCGGGTGCTTGATCCCCATACCCTGCTGCTGCCCGATGCCAAGGGCAATAACCGCCTCGACAGTTTCAGCAATATTGCCGAGACGGGCAGGGCGGGGTTGCTGTTCATGATCCCCGGCGTCGATGAAACCTTGCGCGTAAATGGCGAAGCCAGTCTCAGCGACGATCCGGCGCTGTTGGCGCACTTCGCCGCCGAGCGCAGCCCGCCGCGCCTGGTCATGCGCCTGCGCGTGGCCGAGGCGTATCTGCATTGCGCCAAGGCCCTCATGCGTTCGCGCCTGTGGGACAGCGCGGCGCAGGTCGAACGCTGCGTCTTGCCGACGATGGGGCAGATGATTCAGGACCAGACGGGCGGCAGCGGGCCGCAGGAAACGCAGGAACAGATGGTCGCCCGCTACGCGCCGGATCTGTAGTTTTGATTGCTTAAAAGGCAATATTTGTGCATACTGCATTTCCTGTCCCCTTACCTGCGAGGAGCACCATCATGATTCTTGATCACATCGGTTTGAATGTCAGCGATGCCCAGGCCAGCAAGGCCTTCTTTTCGGCCGCCCTGGCGCCCCTGGGCGTATCGGTGGTGATGGAAGAGCAGGGCTGGGTCGGCCTGGGCAAGGATGGCAAGCCCGATTTCTGGTTCGGCGTGGGCGGCGCGCCGCATGCCGGCATGCATCTCGCCTTCGCGGCGGACAACCGTGCCCAGGTGGATGCTTTTTACCAGGCCGCGCTGGCAGCGGGCGGCAAGGATAACGGCGCGCCTGGCATCCGCGCCCTGTACCACCCGAATTACTATGGCGCTTTCGTGCTGGGGCCGGATGGTCACAATGTCGAAGCCGTCTGTCACCATCCCGAGCCCTGACACCGCTATTTCCTGAAGAGAGCAGCATGAAGCCCACCCTGTTTGCCGACGATGCCGGCCGCTATGCCTACGTCAAAGCGGGTTTTTCCTGGCCGGCCCTGTTTCTGGGCTCGTTCTGGGCCGTCGCCAAGCGCCGCTGGTGGCTGTTGCTGCTCATGCTGGCGATGGATGCGTGCCTGTGGTTTGGCAGCCACCTGGCCACCGAACTGCGCATCGGCCCGATGATGCTGCTGATGGCCGCCTCGGAACTCAGTTACCTGCTGGCGCGTGGCTGGTATGGCAACCGCTGGCTGGAGGCCTCGCTGCGCAGCCATGGCTACAAGCCCGTCGTGGCGGGCGCGGGCGCCGCTGCTTGAGCGTGCCTGGCACAGTTTTTTCTTCCCCTCACTGACGTTTGCCAAGGGCAAGCCGTCCAGCCAACACTTTCTGCGCAGCCTGGCGCACCTTTGATCCAGATCATCCCTTACCTGCGGTGCTCACGTAGCCTTGGGACTCGCGTTGCAAAGCATCTTCCCACCAATCGGATATGTTTTTTCGCGTTTCGTGGCGTAGCCCGGCCGTCTGCCTCACCGTTCGACAGCCGGTGGTGTCGCCTTATGTCCACCCCACCGCTATTCAATGAGGAACTCCATGTATCCATATTCCCGTAGTGTTACCCCCGCCGCCAAGAACCACCTGGAAGCGCAACTGGCTTTCTTCAATGGACTGTCGAAGTCGCTGTTCCAGTCGGTGCAGCACTTCAGTGACCTGAACATGCAGCTGGCGCAAGGCTTGCTGGAAGAAACCACGGTCACCGGCCAGAACCTGCTGACGGTCGAGCGCGCAGAAGATGTGTTCCAGGTGGCTGCCACGGCGGGCCAGCCAGCCGCCGAGCAATTGCGCAAGTACCAGCAACAGCTGTCGCGCCTGGCGGCCGATACGCAGGTCGAACTGGCCAACGTGGCAGAACGGCATGTGAATGAAACGAGCCGCACCGCCAAGGCCCTGGCCGAAGAAGTGGCCCGCACGGCTTCGGAAGAAACGGAGAAAAACGTGCGCAAGCAGCAGGAAGCCATGCAGCGCATGGCAGAACCGTTCCAGGCCTATCAGCAAAACGGCGCCAGCCGCGAGCAGCAACGCCGTGATGGCCAAAGCCTGCAAAGCGCCAGCCACCAGGGCAGCCAGCAGTCGGCCGGCAGCGAAAGTTCGGCCGGCGGCAGCGCATCGCAATCGGGTTCCGCACAAAGCAAGAGCGGCAGCGCCAGCCGTAAAGAGTAAGCGGACCACTGCTGTCAGCTGAATCCGCATCCGGGGGCCGAGCCTTGAGATGTGGCTTGCTGGCACGCAGTATCGGGTGTATTGGTCCGAGCAGAGCGCCCGCCCATCAGGGGCCGGGCGTTTTGTCGTGGACGCGCGCCGCGGCAGTCTGCGTGGCGATGTCCTGCGCCATTGCCGGGTGCTGCGGCGTGGCCGTGTGCGTTGGCTTGGCCTTGTCTTGCGGCGTGCCCGCGTCGGTTGCCGTATTGTGTGCCGTGTTGTCTGTCTTGCTGTTGGCATCGATGAAAGCGCTGATGGCGTCCAGCGTGGGGGCCAGCATGCGCAAGGGGCCAGCCAGAGAGGCGACCAGGGTGGTATGGCTGACCTTGTCGAAATAGGTTTCCGTCACTGGCCGGTGCAGCGCCCGCAAGGCCTTGGCCATGCCACCCGTGTTGCGTTGCGGATTGACCAGCTTATCCTGTCCCGGCAGGGGAGCGATCAGCAGGGCGGGCGGGGCCTCGGCCGTCACGTGATGGATGGGCTGCGAAGCGGCGGGCGTGTCCGGGTAAAAGAAGACGGGCCGGGTGGTGGTGTTTTCGATGGGTAAAAAATCATAGGGGCCGGCCAGGCCTATCCAGCCCCGCAAGTCGTGCGGGCGCATGCCGTGGCGCGCCAGCAGACTCGCATCGAGCGCCACCATTGCCGCATTGTAGGCGCCGGCGCTATGACCCATGACGAACAGGCGCGTCGGGTCGCCGCCATGGCGGCTGGACTCCATCGCGGCCCAGGCCACGGCGCGGGCCGCATCCTGCAGGATTTCGGGGTAGTGCACGTCCGGATACAGCCGGTAGTCGGCGATCACGGCCAGGTAGCCGCGCGCCGCGAGCGCGTGGCCAACGAAGGCATAGTCGGCGCGCTCGCCCGCCGTCCAGTTGCCGCCATAAAAGAACACCACCACGGGCACGGGTCCCGTGCGGGTCTTGGGGGCATACACATCGAGCTTTTGCCGCGGCAGGGGGCCGTAGGTCAGGCCACGCGTCACTTGCGAGGCGTTGCCGGACGACATGGCATTGATGGCCATCAAGGGCGAGCAGGCGGCCAGGCCGGCAGCCAACGGGATGGCCGCCAGCAATCCGAGCAGGGTGGTGCGCAGGATCGTCATGCCAGCTCCTGATTCATGTGGATGATGCTTGCAGTGTAGGCCAGGCAGGGCCGGGCGCGCACGGGGAAGTTGCAGTCTGGCATAGATAAATGTTGCATGCGTCAATCAATCCTGTAACAGCCATTTGCGCGCCGTGGCGATGACGGCGTCCGACAGGGTGCGCGTGAGCGGCGTCTGGATATCCCAGGCATGCCACGTCAGGGGCACGTCGAGCGCCTGTCCAGCCGCCACGTCGACCAGCCTGCCGGCGGCCAGCGCCGTTTCCGCCTGCAGCAAGGGCACCATGCCATAAGCGTAGCCCGCTTCGATGAAGCGCACGAAGTCGCGCGCCGACCCAAGCACATGGTGCGGATAGCGGCCCGTATAGCCGAGGCGGTGCTGCAGATAGCGCTCGTGCAAGGCATCTTTGCTGCCAAACGTGATGGCGGGCGCCTGGCTGACGGCTTCCACCGTAAAACCATGGGGAAACCATTGCTGCGCGAACGGGGGCGAGGCCACGCACAGGTAGCGCATGCCGCCCAGCGGCGTGGCCGTGGTGCCGGCCACCAGGTCGTTGGCGCTGGTGACGCAGGCAAACACGCGCCCTTCGCGCAGCTGGCTCAGGGTGTGATCCTGGTCGTCGAGGCGGATATCGAGCAGGCACGACGGCGGCGACAGCAGCGGCCCCAGCGCTTCCGGGATCCAGGTGGCGGCGCTGTCGGCGTTGACAGCGATGGCCAGCTCCGGCAATTGCGTGGCGGGGCCGGGCTGGGCGTCGAGCGCCGCTTCGAGCAGCTTGACTTGCCGGTAGTGGGCGATCAGGCGCTGGCCCGCTTCCGTGGGCAGGGGCGGGTGGCTGCGGATGATCAGCAAGGTGCCTTCCAGGTTTTCCAGGGTGCGGATGCGCTGCGACACGGCCGGCTGGCTGATCGCCAGCGCCTGCGCCGCCTTTTCAAAACTGCCCAGGCCGATCACGGCGTCGAGGGCGGCCAAACCACGGTAATCGACGACGCGCATAAGTTTCTCTTATATATGGTTAGAATCATTCATTATACTTATATTTACTTTTTCTTTACACTGTTGAAATAGGGTAACAACTCCACTCTGCCGCGCGGTCCTCCTGGTTCCGCACCACCCTCCACCTACCTCTGATGACTTTGCCGTTGCCGGCAGAGCGTGGGCGGCCGTGCGCGTGATGGAAAGCAATAAAGGATGCAATATGGACAGCGCAATTTTTTTGAAAGGCATGGGGCTCGGAGCGAGCCTGATCGTTGCCATCGGCACGCAAAACGCATTCTTGCTCAAGCAGGGCTTGAAGCGCCACTACGTGCTCACCTGCATCCTGGTCTGCCTGGTGTGCGACGCCATCCTGATCACGGCCGGCGTGGCCGGCATGGGCACCTTCATTGCCGACAATCCCAATTTCCTGCTGTGGGCCAAGGCTGGCGGCGCCACCTTCCTGATCGCGTACGGCTTGCGCGCGGCCAAGTCGGCCTGGCGTCCCACGGCCATGACGGTGTCGGCGGCCAAGTCGCCCGAAGGCTACTGGGCCGTAATCGGCGCGGCGCTGGCGTTCAGCCTGCTGAACCCGCACGCCTTCCTCGACACGGTCATCCTGCTCGGCTCGATCGGCGGCCAGCATGAAGGCATGGGGCGCTTCTACTTTGCCGGCGGCGCCATCATGGCCTCGGCCCTGTGGTTCTTCCTGCTGGGTTTTGGCGCCCGCTACCTGGCGCCCGTGTTTGCCAAGCCCATGGCCTGGCGCGTGCTCGACGGCATCATCGCCCTCGTCATGTGGGCCATCGCCGCCTCGCTGTTCCTGTAATCAGCGGGTCAGAAAGGCCAGCACCCGGCTGGCCAGCTTGCCATACGGCGGCCACAGCAGTTTCAAGGCGCTGTAGCGGGCCTGATAAAACACGGGCCGCAGCTTGCTGAAGGTGTGAAAACCTTCCACGCCGTGGTAGTGGCCCATGCCCGATTCACCCACACCGCCGAACGGCAGATCGTGTTGGCCGACGTGGAACAGGGCGTCGTTGACGGACACGCCGCCCGACATCACGCGGTCGATCAGCAGCTGCACCGTGTCTGTTTCGTTACTAAACGGATAGATGGCCAGCGGGCGTGGCCCCGCGTTGATGCTGTCGATCACGGTGTCAAGCTTCGCATAGCCGCGCAGCGGCAGGATGGGACCGAAGATTTCCCGCGTCAGCAACAGGCAATCTTCGGGCGCGTCGAGCACGATGTGCGGCGCGATCTTGCGCGTGGCGCGGTCCCAGGCGGGGCCGGGCAACAGTGAAATCACTTGCGCGCCCCGCGCGCGTGCCTCGTCGAGCGCCAGCAGCAGGCGCTCAAAGGCGGCCTCGTCGATGATGGAGGTGTAGTCGGGCGTGTTCAGCTGCGGGTAGCGCGTGGGTACGATCTGGCGCGCGTGTTCGACGAAGGCGGCGATGCTGGTCTCGGGCAGCCAGGCGTGGTCGACGCTGGTGCAGATCTGCCCCGCGTTCAGGTACTTGACGAACAGGATGCGCTCGGCTGCCGTGCGCAGGGGAAAGTCTGCGCAGACGATGGCCGGCGCCTTGCCGCCCAGCTCCAGGGTGACGGGGCACAGATTGCGCGCGGCCGCCGCCATGACGGCGCGGCCCGTCTGGCCGGAACCCGTAAACAGCAGGTGGTCGAACGGCAGTTGTGAAAAAGCTATGCCCGCGCCGCCCGTCTCGTCGAAAAACTGCAATTTGTCCGGCGGAAAATAGGCGGGCATGGTGTCGATCAGCAGCCGCGCCAGGTGGCGCGAGTTTTCGCTCATCTTGACCATGGCGCGGTTGCCGGCGGCGAAGATATAGGTCAGGGGCACCAGACTCAGATTCACAGGGAAATTCCACGGCACGATGACGCCCACCACACCCAGCGGCTGGGGCATCACGCGGTTGCGGGCGCCAGGGAAGGTGCGCCAGTCCACGCCACGGCGCTGCGGCCGCATCCATTTTTTCAAGTGTTTTAATACATGGGCTATGCCATCGATGGCGGGAAATATCTCCGCCAGCAAGGTTTCATGGCGGGAACGGTTGCCATAATCGGCGCTGATCGCCTCGCATAGCGCGTCTGTATGCTCGCGCAGGAAGCGCTGCAGGGTGTGCAGGTCGCGTTTGCGCTCGGCCAGGGTCGGCACGGGGTGGGCCAGGCAGGCTGCACGCTGCAAGGCCAGGGCAGTAGCCAGCTCGGCGTTCTTCAGTTCCATGTTGTTTGCGACATCAGGCATTGTTTTCCTTGGCCGGCTGGGCAATGCGCGCGCCGTTCCCGCACACTATAGTGGACTATGCAGACAAGCGCCGCTAGCGTGCCGACGGCGCTGCACGATACGCCGTACAATATCGAGCAACTGTACGCTACCCTTTCCAGGAATGCCATGACCTCGACCACGCCAGATTCCCTGCACATCGTGTGCCCCCATTGCGACGCCGTCAATCGCCTGCCGGCCGCCCGCCTGGTTGAACAACCCACCTGCGGCAAATGCCAGAAGGATTTGTTTACGGGGCAGCCCGTGGATCTGGCCAGCGCCCGTTTCCTCAAGCATATCGAACGCAGCGACATTCCCGTGCTGGTGGACTTCTGGGCGCCCTGGTGCGGCCCTTGCCGCAGCATGGCGCCATTCTATGTGCAAGCCGCCAAGGCCCTGGAACCGGCGTTTCGCGTCGTCAAGGTGAATACGGAAGCGTCGCCGGATCTGGGCAGCCGCTTCAATATCCGCAGCATTCCCACTCTGGCCCTGTTTCGCAAGGGCGTGGAAGTGGCACGCCAGCCGGGCGCCATCGATGCGCAAGCCATCATCGCCTGGGCCAGGGACAAAGCCCGCTTTTGAGCCGCCAGGAAAACCATGATGGTTTTCCATTTGACATTTAGTATGGCGCCATATTATATTGTGCCATATGATAATGCTAGAACAGAAATATATGGCCCTGCTGGGCGACGTGCAGCGCCGCGCCATCGGCGGGGGAGTGCCGGCATCCATCGGACAGTTGCGCCTGTGTTTTGAAGTGCTGGGCCTGGCGTCCGCCATCGATGGCGATTGCGCCGTGCGCCTGGGCCGGCATGGTTTGTCGGAAGGAAAATTTGTGCTGCTGGCCCTGCTGCGCGACATGCCCGAGGGACTCTCGCCGCACGAACTGGCCGAGCGGGCCGGCGTGACGCGCGGCACCATCACGGGCTTGCTCGACGGCCTGGAACGCGACGGTTTCCTGGCGCGCCACGCGGACCAGCTCGACCGGCGCAAGCTGCTGGTGCGCCTGAGTCCCAAGGGAGAAGCTGCCGCCGCGACCCTGGTCGATGAGCACGCGCAATGGATCGCCAGCCTGTTTGCCGATTTCACGCCGGCAGAAATGCAGATGTTGAGCGCGCTGCTGGAAAAAGCCTGGCGCAAGACGGACCGGGGTGCTGCATGAGCCGTGGCATCGCCGACATCGCTCCCGCCCGCCTGGCGTTGCTGAACGGGGGCAGCGTGGCCAGCACCACCCTGACGGAAGGGCTGGCCATCGATTTCGTCCAGTTGCTGGCTGCGGCCGTGCCCGCTATCGGCGCCGACAGGCTGGAGCAGATGCGCGCGCAGGCCGCAGCCGGCATCACCAAGCGCATGGCGCTGGCGGCGCAATTGCTGCTGGAGGCCAACGCCGACATGGCGCTGCTGCAAGCGCACCCGTCCGACACGGTACGCGGCTGGGCCTGCTTTGCCATCGCCGCCCAGGCCAGCTGGCCCTTGCCGCAACAGCTGGCCGCCATGCGGCCGCTGGCCGACGATGGCCACTTCGGCGTGCGCGAATGGGCCTGGCTGGCGCTGCGTCCCCATCTGGCGGCGAGTCTTGACGAGGCGATTGCCTTGCTGGCGCCGTGGACGGCGGACGCGTCGGAAAGAGTGCGCCGCTTTGCCTGCGAAGCGCTGCGCCCGCGCGGCGTGTGGTGCGCGCATCTCGCCCGATTAAAAGAGCAGCCGCAGCTGGCCTTGCACGTGCTGCAACCGTTACGCGCCGACCCGGCCGTCTACGTGCAGGATTCCGTGGCCAACTGGCTCAACGATGCGGCCAAGAGCCGGCCGGACTGGGTGCGTAGCCTGTGCGCGCAATGGCTGCTGGAAAGCCCCGCTGCCGCGACCGTGCGCATCTGCAAGCGCGCCCAGCGCTCGCTGGCCTGACGATTTGCTACCCAAGGAGAAAACATGCATTACCTGTTAGAACTGTACAGCCCGAAACCGGCCTGGCTGGCGCTCGATGGCGCCGCGCGCCAGGCGTATTTCGCCACGGTGGGCGCCGGCATGGCGGCCTTGTCCGGCAGCGGCGCCGAAGCGCTGGCCATGGGGGCCGTCGACGGCGGCAAGCTGCATGCGGCTACGCAGCAATTTTATGCCGTCTGGCGCTTCCCGGACGAGGCGGCACTGGATGCCTTGCTGGCCGGCATCGCCGCCACGGGCTGGCATGATTACTTCGACACCGTCAATGCGGCCGGCCCGGCCGTGGATTTTCCTGCCCACCTGGCGCAACTGGCCGCTTAACGTCCGACGTTTTTCCTGCTGCTGCGGTAAAGTTGGCATTTCCATCCGATTATCGACGTTGATGCCACTCAAACTGCTCACCACCCTGTTGCTTGCCCTGGCGCCCATGCTGGCGTCGGCAGTCCCTGCCACCCCGCAAGCCCTCGTCGTCGCCGCCCGCAAGCAGGTGGGCGTGACCCTGCAGTATGACCCGCGCTACGAACGTCTCGCCTATCCGGGCGGCGATGTGCCGCCCGAACGGGGCGTGTGCACGGACGTGGTGGTGCGCGCCTACCGCCAATTGGGGCAGGATCTGCAGGTGCTGGTGCACGAAGACATGCGCAAGGCGTGGCAGGTGTACCAGCAGCAGGGACGCTGGCAGATGAAGGGACCGGACCGCAATATCGACCACCGCCGCGTGCCGAACCTGGGCACGTACTTTGCCCGCCACGGCACCAGCCTGCCGCCAAGCAAAGATGCGAACGCTTACCGCGCGGGCGACATCGTTACCTGGCGCCTGCCGCGCAACCTCACGCATATCGGCATCGTCAGCGACAAGCAGTCGTGGAGCGGCGTGCCGCTCATCATCCACAACATCGGCGAGGGTGCGCGCGAGGAAAATATTTTATTCAGCTATCCGATTACGGGGCACTATCGCTGGCAGCCCCGTTGACGGCCAAGGGCGCGATCTCCTGCAGGATCGCCAGCACACGGGCCAGCGCCGTGTCGATATCGAGCTTGTCGATGGCGCCATAGCCGAGGAACAGGCCTTCATGGCGGGCGGGCCCATGGTAAAAGCTGGCCAGCGCATACAGGCTGACGTCGGCCAGGCGCGCCCGGCGCAGCAATTGCGCGATGTCGAGCGGCGCCTGCGCCAGGGCCGCCACGTGGAAGCCGGCGCTGGCCGGCACCAGGCGGAACCACGGCGCCAGCGGGCCGTTGAACCAGTGCAGCAGGCGCTCGCGCCGTCCCGCATAGATGTCGTGGCAGCGGCGGATGTGGCGCAGCAAATGGCCGTCCAGGATGAACTTGGCCAGCGCATGCTGGCCCAGGCTGGCCGTATGGCAATCCGTCAGGTATTTCACCGTTTCCACGGCGGCCACGATGGCTTGCGGCAGCACCGCATAGCCGAGCCGCAATTCCGGCAGCATGGTCTTGGAAAAGCTGCCCACATGGGCCACGACGCCATAGCGGTCCATGCTTTGCAGGGAATCCTCGGGACGGCCCTCGTAGCGGAAGGCGCTGTCGTAATCGTCCTCGATGATGATGGCGCCCAGTTGCCGCGCGCGCTCGAGCAAGGCATGGCGGCGTGCCATGCTCATCGGCATACCGAGCGGAAATTGATGGGCGGGCGTGACATAGATCAAGCGCGTGCCGTCGGAAATCTGCCCGACGATGAGACCATCCTCATCCACTTCGATGCCCACCACGCGGGCGCCCTGGCTGGCGAACACGGCGCGCGCCACGGGGTAGCCGGGTTCTTCCACTGCTACCGTGTCGCCCGGCTCCAGCAGGGTCAGCGCCAGCAGGTGCAAGGCCTGCTGCGCGCCGCTGGTGACGAGCACTTGTTCTTCGGTGCAATGGATGCCGCGGCTGAAGGCGGCATGGCCGGCGATTGCCGCGCGCAAGGACGGCAAGCCGGCGACTGGGCCATAGCGGCCGCGCGCCTGGCCACTCTGGCGCAGCGCGTGCAGCATGCAGGCGCGCCACTCATCCTGGGGGAAGTGCGCGGGCGTGGCGCGTCCGCCGATGAAGGCGTAGCGAGCGGGCTCTTCCTGGCTGGCACGGCGCAAGGGCGTGGGCGTCGCTTCCCAGCGGGCGATGCGCTGCGCGCTGGCCAGCGGCGTGCTGGCGTGGCGGCGCTGTGGCGAGGCATGCGGCGTCTGCACGAAGCTGCCCACGCCCACTTTGCCGACCAGCAGTTTTTCGTAACCGAGCTTTTCATACACGTCGGACACCGTCTTGCGCGACAGGCCCAGCTGGCTGGCCAGCAGGCGCGAGGGCGGCAACTGCTGCCCATCCGTCAGCCGGCCCGAGCGGATGGCGTCGCTGAGCTGGCGGTACAGCTGGCCGCCCAGGTCGCGCGTGCCGTCGATCAGGATATGTAGTTCCATGGAGTATCGGTTGGTGGTCTGCCGTTTTTCGGCAGGATTGGCCTGCCGCGCGCTGTTGTCACGCTTCTACAATGATGCATCTCTCATCATCAAGGAATGCATCATGACACAGCAACGACTCGATTTTACACAAGCTTCGCCAGACGCCGTCAAGGCCATGTACGCGCTGGAAGCGGCCATTGCCAGACTGGGCGTGGAACACGCGCTGCTCGAACTGATCCGCCTGCGCGCCTCGCAAATCAACGGCTGCGCCTTTTGCGTGGACATGCATACGAGTGACGCGCGCAAGGCGGGCGAAACGGAGCGCCGCCTGTATGCCGTGTCCGTCTGGCGCGAAACACCGTTCTTCACGCCGCGCGAGCGGGCCGTGCTGGCCTGGACGGAAGCGCTGACCCTGCTGCCGCAGAATCACGCTTCGGACGAAGACTATGCGGCGCTGGCGGAACAATTGACGCCGGCGGAAATGGTCAACGTGACCCTGGCCATCGGCTCCATCAATACCTGGAACCGCCTGGCCGTGGGCTTTCGCAAGATGCCCGAATAAATCCTGTGTTCGTTCGCGAACAGACGCCTGGCTGCTCACTGGGTAGTCTGGCAAGACAACTTGTCAGCGAGGGAACGGCCATGGAAGTCAATGTGAGCGAAGCTATTGAAAAGACCCCGGAACAGCTGGAAGAGGCGCGCCGAGAGTTCGTCGCCGAACTGTGGCGGCGCTTTGTAGCCTTGCAGGAATGGGCCGTGACCCACTGGCCGGACCAGCACAATCCCTTGAGTTCGGCCGACTTCGTCGAGGCGCGCAAGGAGATATTGAGTTTGCGTTCGCCTGCGGGGTCGTTGAACCAGCCGGCGCAGAACAATGAAGCCGAACCGGAGCAGGGCGGCGCGCAGTATGTTGACGTGACGCCCGCCCCATGGCCGTAGGTCGGATTAGCGCTTGCGCGTAATCCGACTTGAGCCGCCAACAATGGTGTCGGATTACGGCCCTCCGGGCCTAATCCGACCTTGTATTATTCCTCTCATGCGGTTGGTGGTGTTGCGAACAA
>NZ_JCAQAV010000040.1:0-52235 GCF_059617925.1 Janthinobacterium sp. JF4
CGAACTCGGCTTCGCGCACATCCAACGCAAAGGCAATCTCTACAGGATAGTCTACGAAGCTTAGCGGCCAGTAAAGATGCCTGTGATGCGCCAATCGCAGGGAATGAGGTGAATGACTCCACGACGCTTGCTACTCACGATCACCGAAATGCTAGGCAAGGTCGATGTGCGCGCTGAAGAGCCGATCATCCGGCGACGCGACCGGACGCCGACCATCACCGTGCGCGGCGACATCGCCGATGGCTTGCAGCCCCCCGGACGTGTCCAGAGCTATTACAAAGCAGCTTCAGCCTATAATCGACAAGCTGCCGGCTGGCTATTCTGCCTCCAAGCATGCGGTGGAGGGGTTGTCAGAAACGCTGGATCATGAATTGCGCCAGTTTGGCGTTCGCGTCACATTGGTCGCTCCGCACTACACCAAGACAAGTCTGGAGGCCAACTCGTCGCGGGTTCAAATGGTCATCAACGCTTATGATCACGAATGCAACGCTGTTACGAACGCCGTGGCTGAAAGTGTTGAGAGCGCACCGGGACCGGCTCTGGTGGCTAACACCATCGTCGAGGCGGCACTGGGCGCATGGCGCATGCGCCGCATGCCATCCGGACAGGCGGCACTTTTGAGTATATTGCGCCGCTTCATGCCTACGGGGTCGGTCGACGCCAGCCTGAGAAAAAAGCTGGGCCTTGAATGAAATGCAGGCCAGGTGCAAGCGGCGCTGCGGCGGAAGATGATGCTAGATCAGCTAATGCACGTCGCTTCTCGGCCTATGCGATTAACGCTCGCATCGACGGCCCTGGTGCATAGTCCATACCCAATTGGGCGTACCTGCAACTCTTCAACACGGGATGCTCGCAAAGTAAGAGGAGGGAAGCCGTTCAGCGTTGAGTAATAAAGCGTTGCCAATTCAGAACCTAGGATGAAATCGGGCAACAAACGGCGGCATGTTCGCTATCATCACGGCGTCTTTGCACTTGGCGCCCGCGCTGTGCGGCCACGCATGGCCGGCCTGACTGGCACGCTTTGCCCATACTCATTCCACCAAGCCATGAGCGCTGCCATCGTCGGGCCGAGCCCGCGGGCTTTTTCCGTGATTTCGTATTCGACCCGTGGCGGCACTTCCGCAAACACCGTGCGCAACACCAGACCGTCCGCCTCCAGCTCGCGCAGTTGCGCCGTCAGCATGTGCTGAGTGATGCCTGGAATGGCCTTGCGCAATTCTCCGAAGCGGTACAGGCGCTGATTGAGCAGCCACATGATTTCCAGTTTCCATTTGCCTGAAAGCAAGGCAAATGCGCGCCGCATTTCTTCGTGCATATTCAGATGCACTTCTCCATTAGTCTGCTTTTCCATACTAAGCCCTATTTTTTCATCCTACTTGTGGGTATTCATATTAGTCGATAGTCTGGCTGCATGTCCAACTCTTATGCTGAATAGCAAAAAACTCGATGGCTCTTCTTACCTCCACCTATTGGATCAGCACTGCATTGCTGTCGCTGCTCTATTTCGCGTCTGCCTCCATGTACATCGCCAAGGGCGCCTTTGTCCGGCAAGCGCAAGCGGAGTTAGGCTACGCGTCCTCCCACCTCGTGCCCTTCATGATCGTAGTAAAGATACTCGGACCCGCTGCCATTCTGTGGCGCTTCAACGTGGCGCTCAGTGATCTCGCCTATGCCGGCATCTTCTATCACCTGGTCTTGTCCGGTTTGGCACATCTGGGCGTGCGCAAACCCAAAGGCGCCATTCCTGCGGCCATTGGACTCATTCTCCTGGCCGCATCCTTCGCGACACAAAATGCCGCTCGTGAAATTGCTTCGCCGTACGCACCAGCCGTGACGGTGATCCAAACCTCTCTCAACTAATGGAAACGACTCTAATGGAAACGAACATGTATCGACTCAATAACAAAGTAGCCATCGTCTTCGGTGCCGGTCGCGGTATCGGACGTGCCACCGCCAAACTGTTCGCGGCAGAAGGTGCGAAAGTGGCGGTGCTCTCGGTGACGCAGGCGAATATTGATGCCGTCGTGGCCGACATCGAAGCGGCAGGCGGCACGGCCATCGGCGTGCGCTGCGACGTTAGCAATGGCGATCAAATCAAGGCTGCAGTGGATCTGGTGGCCGATACCTGGGGCCGTATCGACATTCTCGTCAACAATGCCTTCGATCCATCCTCGGTTTCGTCGTCGGTTCTCGATCTCTCGGTTGAGCAGCTGCAACGTAATTTTGAAATGGGGCCAATCGCTTACCTGCGGACGATGCAAGCTTGCTATCCCCATCTCAAGGCCAGCGGTGAAGGTCGCGTCATTAACCTCGCCTCGTTGGCGGGTGTCCTTGGCATGGTGGGTTATGCCCCCTATAACATGGCCAAGGAAGCCGTGCGCGCACTGACGCGATCCGCTGCGCGCGAGTGGGGCGCCGACAAGATTACCGTGAACAACGTCTTGCCGATCGCAGATACCTGGGGCGCAGCCGATGTGCCGCCGCCTGCCAATGCACTCGCCCGCCATGGCTCGCCGCAGGAGGACGTCGCACCGGTGGTTCTGTTCCTCGCCAGCAAGGATGCGCAGTTCATCACCGGCTACAGCCTCACGCCCGATGGCGGAATGATCATCGACGCTGCGCGTTGAGGCGTGGGCGACATCCGCCGGCAACTATTGATGAGGGCGCAGGCGCGCCCATCTTCCTGGCGGGGTTTTATTTGTATTTGAGAAATGCAAGCCGAACGCCGGGCTGGCCCAGCGCCTGGGCCAGCCCGGCAGGATCGGCCAGGCGGCCGATGTGCGAGTAGGAGTAGGGCGATGTGAATGCGTTGTAGAAGACAACCACCGTCTTCGAACCATACAGCATGAGGTCTCCATTGTGGATCATGCCCGGCTGGGTCGCTTCGGCAGGCAGCGCTGTCGGCAGATCTGCATGTTTTTCGTTACCGTTGAGTTCAGCCATGTCCAGCGTTAGCGGCAGCAGTTCGGCAAAGGCTTGCCCAGTCGCGTTGTCGGACAAGGTGACGACGAAGCAACGTTCTCCAACGATCATCCACATGCGCGACTCCTCCGGCTTCAGGGGTACCGCAGCCGCGGAAGAAGCGCATGGCACGGAGGCAGATTGCTGTCGGGCTTCGCAAGCGCCTAGGAAGAGCAGGC
Organism: Janthinobacterium sp. JF4; assembly: GCF_059617925.1. Taxonomy (NCBI): domain Bacteria; kingdom Pseudomonadati; phylum Pseudomonadota; class Betaproteobacteria; order Burkholderiales; family Oxalobacteraceae; genus Janthinobacterium; species Janthinobacterium sp. JF4. The sequence continues at coordinate 3,141 of NZ_JCAQAV010000040.1, forward strand.
CAAGCAACAGGCCCAGTCCATGCAGGCGATCAGATAGGCGGCGTTCGCTCTTGCCGGCCACTGGATGCCGTGCGCCGTTACGAACCGCTGGCTTGCGCGCAGTCATTGCTTGCTCCGGTACATGGATCAGCTTGCCCGCAGCGCTAGCGCACGCGAGGTCAGGAAGGCTGCCAGCAACAGTACGGCCGCGCTGGCGATGAACGTGCTCTGGTATCCACTCCGGTCGAACAGCAGACCGCCGATCGTGGAACCCAGGGCGATGGCGAGTTGCACGACGGCCACCATCAGCCCGCCACCCGCCTCTGCATCCCGGGGCAGCGTTACTGCCAGCCAGGACCACCAGCCTACCGGCGCGGCGGTCGCGACAATGCCCCAGATGCCCAGCAGTGCCGCCACGGCAGCGACCTTGCTGCCAAAGAGGGTCAGCGCCACCGCGATCAATGCCATCAGGATGGGAATGGCAACCAGTGTCCGGGAAAAATTCCACTTCAGGAACTTGCTGATGACGGTGGTGCCGATAAAGCCGCCTACGCCAATTGCCAGCAGAATCAGCGACAAGGTGGATATGCCTACCCGCGTCACGCTTTCAAGGAATGGCCGCAAATAGGTGAACAAGGCAAACTGACCCATGAAAAACGTGCTGACAGCGAGCATGCCCAGGGCAACCTTCGGATCCCGAAGTAGTCTGAAGGCGTTGCGGGAATCCGCCGAGGCAGTCTGGGGTGGCATGGAAGGCAGGCTGATCCACTGCCAGACAAAGGCAATCAACGCCACTGGCACCAGGCAAAAGAAAGCGCCACGCCATCCGACGACGGAACCGAGATAACTGCCCAGGGGTGCGGCGACGACGGTCGCCAGCGCATTGCCGCCATTGAAGATGGCCAAGGCACGCGGCACCTGATGGGAGGGTACAAGGCGCATCGCGGTGGCCGCCGACAGGGACCAGAATCCGCCAACCACCACGCCGATCAGCGCACGTCCCAGCATGTACAGAAAATAGTTCGGCGCCATCGCGACAACGCCACCGGAGGCGGCCATCAGTGCGGTCAGCCCCAGCAGGAGCATCTTGCGATTCATGCTGCCAGCCATGGTGGAAATCGACAGGCTGGTGAGCACCGCAAACACGCCGGAGATGGCAATTCCCTGTCCCGCCATGCCTTCGCTGACCCGGAGATCCCTGGCCATGGGCGTCAACAGGCTGACGGGCATGAACTCCGAGGCGATCAGCGCGAAAACGCACAGCGTCATGGCGAAGACCCCGCCCCACATGGCCGCCTGCGTACCGGCGTCAGCGTGCCCCTGCACGCCATCCGGGATCGTGCTGCTTATTGGTGCTGTCATGGTATGGGCTTATGCCAGATTCTTGTGGAAGAATGCGTTCAACTTCTCCCAGGGGATGAGTTTCACCCGGTCATACAGATCGACGTGCCCGGCGCCTGGCACGATCACCAGTTCCCTGGGGTGGGCCGAAAGCCGGAAAGCCTCTTCGCTGAATTCCCGGGAATGCGCCTGGTCGCCCGTGATAAACAGCATGGGACGCGGCGAAATCGTCGCGATGTCGTTGAACGGATAAAAGTTCATGAACTTGACGTTGCTGGCCAGCGTCGGGTGCGTCGTCAGTTCGCGCGACGACCCTGCCGGGGTGAACTCGCCGCGCTCGGTGCGATAAAAGTCGTAGAACTCGCGCTGGATCGGATGCGTATTGCCATCGAGCTTGTGCACGGTTCCGCCGGTGTACTTGATGGCGCCACCGGTAAATTCCACATAGCGCTGTTGCGCCGCCTCGGCAATGATCTGCTTGCGTTGCTCCAGCGTCTGCGAATGGTGCAGTGCATTGCGGTTGGCGGCGCCCATATCGTACATGCTGACAGTGGCAATGGCCTTCATGCGCGGATCGATCTTGGCGGCACTGATGACGAAACTGCCGCTGCCGCAAATGCCAAGAACGCCGATCCGTTCCCTGTCGACGAATGGCTGGGTGCCCAGATAGTCCACCGCCGCGCTGAAGGCTTCGGCGTAGATGTCCGGCGCTACGGCATTGCGCGGCTGGCCGGCGCTTTCGCCCCAGAACGACTGATCGATGGCCAGGGTGACGAAACCCTGCTCGGCCAGTTTCTGCGCGTACAGATTCGAGCTTTGCTCCTTTACCGCGCCCATCGGGTGGCCGATGATGATCGCGGGATGCCTGGTATTGCGGTTGAGATCCTTGGGCATGAACAGATCGCCGACGACCTGCATCTGGTACTGATTGTTGAAACTGACCTTGCGCGCAGTGACTGTCGCGCTCCTGTAGAAGTTGTCAGCGTTGTTGGACATGTCCGGCACGGGCCTGTTATCGGCGGCGAAAGCTGGACTAGTGGCAACGGAAAGGCTGCCCAGCACGGCCATGCCGGTGCCAGCAGTCTTCAGGAAATCACGGCGTGTTACATCATCTATGGTCATGTCTGTTTCTCCAGTTCGTTAGGTATGGGGCACGTTGTAGGTGTTGACGTGCATCGTACGTCGCGCTTTACGCACCTGCGCACCGAAATCTCGAACAGGTATATGTGTAACAGCCATGAATGTTTTGTATATTTATATTAAAAATCGCACATTCCACTTGGTATCATCGATTGCAAGGCAACACAACGGGATCCCCTTAACAGCCAGTTTCAGGAATTGTTCAAATGGCCAGAGATAATATTATTGATATTCTTATATTTTTCGAGGTCGCTCGCCAACGCAGTTTCACCCGTGCGGCCATCAAGCTGGGCATGTCCCAGTCCACACTCAGTCACATCATTCGGGATCTGGAAGCCCGGCTGGGCGTGCGGCTGCTCAATCGTACGACCAGGAGCGTTTCGCCGACCGAAGCAGGCGAGCGCCTGCTGACCAATGTCGCGCCGCGGCTTGATGAGGTTCATGCCGAAATCGCCGCTGTCAGCGATTTGAATGGCAAGCCCGCGGGAACAGTGCGCATCACCGCCATCGACCATGTTATTGATACCCTGCTGTGGCCAAGGCTGGCACCAGTGCTGCCTCACTATCCGGACCTGAATATCGAGATTCAGTCAGATTACAGGCTGATCGATATTGCGGCCGACCGTTATGACATCGGGGTGCGCTATGGAGATCAAGTGGCGGAGGACATGATTGCCGTGCGGCTCACGCCCGACATTCCTACCATGATCGTTGGCTCGCCTGCCTACTTCTCCTGGCATACGCAACCCGCCAATTTGCAGGACCTGATGAAGCACAATTGCATCACACTGCGGCTCGCAGGCAGTGGCGGCATCTACGCGTGGGAGCTGCAATATGATGGACGCAGCGTGGAAGCCCGGGTGAGTGGGCAGGCCGTGTTTACCAGCGCCGTGCCCATGGTGCAAGCGGCCTTGAGCGGCAATGGCCTGGCGTTCGTCACGGAAGACCTGGTGGCGGGATACATACGGGAAGGCCGATTAATCAGCGTTATGAGCGACTGGTGTGGAAAGTTTCCTGGCCTCCATGCGTACTATCCCAGCCGCCGCCACGAATCGAGGGCACTTCGGATTGTTGTCGAGGCTATTCGTCACAAGGAGTAAGCCAGGAAGCTGATCGTCAGATCAGGCCGCGCCTAAATTGATGTGTCCAAGGCGCTGCTCATACAGATCATTTCTTTGACCGTCTGCCTCTGGCCGCTTACCGTCATCGGCAGCTTACCTATGCTACGCCCAGCTGCCGGATCAGACTTTGTTGGCCAGTACGTAATCGACAAAAGCGCGCAGTTTTGGAAGAGCTTTACTTCGACTGGGATAGTAAAGCGTCAATCCGGAAAACGTCGTCGAAAAGCTGCTGAGAACAACTTCCAGTGTCCCAGCATGAATGTTGCGGGCCACTATGGAGCGAGGAAGTCTGAAGAGGCCCACGCTTTGCTCCGCAGCGTGGATACAAGCAGGGACTTCGTCGAGGATCAGGGGGCCGCGCACGTGCACGCTAACTGCCGCTCCATCGATACTGAATGCCCAGTCGTCCAGCACGATGTCTGCTTGTTTGAAGATGATACAGGGAATGTTTCGGAGATCGTCCGGTGTTGCTGGGCGCCCGTAACGTGCTAGCAACCCAGGTGAGCCCACCACCACTTGCGGTTCGCCAGGCGTGAGAGGCACCGCCACCATGTCCCCATGAATGATCGAACGAGGACGCACACCAGCGTCACATCCCTCAGTGACGATGTCCACCATCCGATCGTCGCCGACGAGCTCCAGTTGTAGCTGTGGATGTGCGGCAAGAAATCCCGTAACGAATCGCTCAGTCAAAACCTGGATACTTGCCCTTGGAGCACTGATGCGCAACAAGCCTGTCACCGAATGGCCGAGACTGCGCGCCGATTCAATTCCATGTAGCAACTGCTGCGCTGCGGGGCGAACTTGCAGCAACAGCCGTTCTCCCGCCTCGGTCAAGCCGACGCTGCGCGTCGTTCGGGCCAGGAGCGTCACGCCAACGCGAGCTTCAAAAGCGCGGATCGCTTGACTGACGGCAGACGGAGTAATACCCAGACGCCTGGCAGCTGCGCGGAAACCGCGCTCCTCGGCCACTGCCAGGAACACGACCACGCCGTCCAGATCGCCCCGACCAATTGTGTAGTTCATCTACACAGTATAAGCAGTGGAGAACGGATTCTCAAGAGCGTTCTCCTAGCGCAAGATAAAGACTTCAACATCAAGGAGTTCTTATGAGTACTAAATCCAAACAATCCCGCGCCTTTGGCATTGACTACGCAATCGGCGTTGCAGGTCTTTCCATTCGGTCGCTGCCCATTCCCACGCCAGCACCAGGCGAAGTTCTTGTGCATGTGCGCGCTTCGTCAGTGAACTATCGGGACGTGATCATCCTGGACGGAAATTACCCCATTCCCAATACGGCAGGCCGGATTCCGCTCTCGGACGGCGCTGGAGAAGTTGTAGCGGTAGGAGAGGGTGTCACCCGCTTCAAAGCAGGCGACCGGGTGACCAACGCATTCTTCCCGGAATGGATCGACGGCCCTTTCACCGGGAAGTACTCGCAGTACGCAGGCAATATTGACGGTTGGCTGGCCGAATATCGCGCGGTGGCCGCAGACGGGTTGATCTTGATTCCAGACAGCCTCGATTTCGAAGCAGCTGCTACGTTGCCCTGCGCCGGCCTTACCGCATGGTCTGCCCTCAAAGGCTTGAAGGCAAGCGAAACCGTTGTCACCCTGGGAACTGGCGGCGTGTCGCTGTTTGCCGTCCAACTGGCAAAAGCGATGGGGGCCAAGGTGATTGCCACGACGTCCAGCGACGCAAAGGCCGAGCAACTCAAAGCGCTGGGTGCGGATGCAACAATCAACTACAAGGAACAGCCCGCGTGGTCTGAACTGGTACGCAAGCTGACAGATGGAAGCGGTGCGAACCGCATCGTGGAAGTCGGTGGCGCAGGAACATTTGAGCAATCGATCAAGGCCATCGCCCTGGGCGGGCAAGTATCGATGGTCGGTGCAGTGGCAGGATTTCAAGGAGCCGTTGAAGTCCTCCCCATGTTCATGAGCCAGGCGCGCTACCAGAGCATTGCGGTGGGCAGCCGCCAAGACCTTGAAGATTTGGTACGATTTATTTCAGAGCACAGCATCCGCCCGGTCATCGACAGCAGTTTCGTATTCGACGATGCGAAGCTCGCATTCGAACGACTGATGACACGCGACGTATTCGGCAAGGTGGTGATCATGCACTGACCATCAACTTCACCGCAACGACACCTTATTGATCAAGGATCGACCATGACTGCCTACGTTATTTTTATTCGGGAAAAGACGCTGGATCAACGCGAAATGGACATATATGCCGAAAAGGTCCCCGCCACGTTGCCCAGTATACCCATCGAGATGCTCGCCGCTTACGGTCGCCTGGAAGTCTTCGAAGGGGAAACGCCGGAAGGTGTTGTCTTGTTCTCATTCCCGACCGTTGAAGACGCTAAGACTTGGTACTACAGCAAAGCCTATCAGTCGGCTGCCGAGCACAGACATGCAGGTGCAAGGTACAGAGGATTTGTCGTAGAGGGCTCGACGTGAGGGTTACGCACTTCTTTTAGAAGTACTTCCGGTCGGTAATCGTCAAGATCGCCACAATTTAGTTCCTGCCTTTGGCGACCTTGCGGGATCGCGATTCGCTGCGCGGCTTCTTCCAGCGTGAGCACTTGGGGCAGCACCAGTTTGACTGCCTGGGCCCGGAACTTTGGTGTCTATGTCGTTGATTGCATGTTTTCACTTCCTTTCACAAGCTTATCAAATGTAGGTGTCCGAAAATGCCAGGCTCGCTCAATAGCGAGGCGTCTCGCGGCCGGAGACGCCATGCGGTGTCTACATTGGCACAGTCCGTCAGAGGCGGTACAGACTGCCGGAGCCAACGCCGTCCACCGGCGTGCCGTCCGTGCAGCCGGCTATCGGCAAACCCTGCGCCCATCCGGCTGCCAAGGCATGCACGTCACGCAAGGGATCGGACGCCTTGGCGCGCTCATTGCGAATGCGGCAGGTTTCAGGATCAGTGGCAAACAGACCGCGCGCGAAAACGCGACCCTGCTCGGCCAGCTTCGCGGTCTTCGGCCCGCGGATCTCCGCGAAGCGCAGCAAGGCTTCATCGAGGCAGCCGTCCGTCCCAACCAGACACCGAGCCAGATGCCAGGCGTCTTCCAGCGCCTGACAAGCGCCCTGGCCAGATGTCGGCAACGGCGCGTGCGCCGCATCCCCCACGAGCAGCACATTGGCCCGGCTCCACGTGGGCAGCGGCTCCAGGTCGTGCACGGCAATCAGTCGGATGGCATGCGCCGCTGTCGCCTGGATGATGCGGGTGACAGGCTCCGGCCATCGCGCGAACAGATCCTCAATCTCCTTACGCATATCCGCTGCGGGCGCCGCCCCCGGCAATGGCCGTGCCTGCGCCGCCGCCCAGTAGACCAAATCCGGCCGGACCGCCACGCAACCGAAGCGATCACCCGACCCCCAATAATCCTGAATCGCGATATCGTCCACCAATGCACTCTCTCCCTGCGCCACACCCACCCAGTTCACGAAGCCTTGATAAACTGGCGTATTGTGCCCCGCGACGAACCGGCGTGCCACCGAGTCCATGCGGCCATCGGCACCGATCAGCAGATCTGGACGAATGCTTACCCCGTTGTCGAACCGCGCCACGGCTTTGCCGCCAGCATCGAGGTCGATCGCCACCGCCCGATGCCCGAATTCTACCGGGATCCCGGCCTGCGCCGCATGATCCAGCAGTACCGCCTGCAAGTCCCGGCGCAAAATCGTATGGGTCGGATGTCCCATCATCTGGTCTAGCAGCGCAATATCGATACCCCCCAAAGAATTACCCGCGGCATCCTGACGGTGCATCGCCACTGGCCGGCCTGCCACTGCAGCGATGTCTTGCAGCAGCCCGAGTTCCTCTAGCACAAAGCCGGCGTTGGGCCAGAGCGTAACGCCAGCCCCCATCGTCGCAGGCCCCGTCCGGCGCTCATATACGCGGGGACTGTACCCCCGCTTGCTCAATGCAAGCGCCACGCTCAACCCTGCAATGCCGCCGCCAAGTATTCCGATTTCCATGCTGAAGCTCTCCTATTCAATCCGTCCCGATGCGCCGCCGGCGGCGATCCATCGGACGAGACGGCATCTTAGATTCCGCCACTGCGGAGTACTAGTATGTGAAAATGGGCAGCTTTCATACCTTAATCGGGATAATAATGCGCAATGCCCTCGACCTCAATACAGTCCGTGTCTACGTGGCGGTCGTCGATGAACAAAGTTTTGCCGGCGCGGCACGCCTGCTGACCCTGCCATCTTCTAACGTCAGCCGCCACGTCGCCTCGCTGGAACGCACGCTGGGCGTCCGCTTGCTGGAACGCAGCACCCGCCACCTGCGCATGACGGAAGCTGGCAGGCTACTCTACGAACGCGCAAAACCCTTGCTCGACGCCTTACTCTCCACTGAGGAAGAGCTTGGCGCAGTACAGCGTGAACTGCGTGGCCCCCTAAGGATGTGCATGCCAGGCGAAGCGCCAAGGCTGCTGGCGCCTATCCTGGCCGAATTCTGTAGCCTCCATTCCGGCATCGAACTGGAATGCGACACGCGCCTGACCGGTCTGGAAGCTCTCCGGGAAGACATGGACTTGTCCATCGTCTTCCATCGTGGGCGCCAGGATGACAGTACCTTCATCACCCGCGAACTCGCGACGCTGCCCAGCATCGTGGTCGCGGCGCCCGCCCTGCTAGCCAAAACTGGAGTGCCGCGCCACGTGCGCGAACTTAGGTCATTGCCTTGCATTACCACCTTGAGCGCATTAAAGGGCCAGCCCTGGCAGTTTCTCGACGCCACAGGCGAAATCGTGAAGGTATCTGTGCGTAGCCGCTATCGTGTTAACAGCGGAGAACTGGCATTGGCGGGCGCGCGGCAAGGCATCGGCTTCGCGATAGTGGCGGCCTATCCATGCCAGGAAGATCTTGCCGCGGGCCGATTGCGGGAAGTGCCGCTGGACCTGTGCCCTGCGCCGCTGCAATTGCTTGGCGTGTACAGCCATCGGCATTCCGTGACTGCGCGGGTTCGGGCTTTACTGGAATTCATACAGGTGCGGTTGGAAGGAGTCGGGAGCGGCTCAAGATGAAAATCGAATTGAGGGATACGCCCGAATAACCGAATGTCTGCTCCGGGGTGCGGGTTCAATCGATCAATGCAACACTTTAACTTAACAGCATCGTTGCAGAGCGGAAATGATGCGGAAGAGAACTCGAATCGATTGCGCCGCGACCCGCGAAACCATAGATAGAGCATCGTAAGGCGGGGAGTTCATATATGGGTCTGCGCACGCTCAAGCAGCTCTTGCTTGAGCGTGATCGTAGTCTCTGCAAGGCGGGGAGGGCAGGTAATCCAGACCCGGTCTCGTCGTTGGATCAGGCAGCTACGAGATCGCACACCAGGAATCGGCCAGGACACCCAGCCCCCTAACTCGATCCATCGGGCCTTCGTCTTCCAGCATTTTGGAGCAGGTGTGTCCAAGCTACGGGTGGCGATTCACAGTGCGATGAATGGCTCCTCCGGCGCGGTGCCGGTGGGCTTCTGCTCGAGCTGTTGGTGGACGCGCGCGGCCAGCAGCAGGTGGGGCGGCCGTTGCCGGCCGAAGACGTCCTGGCGCAGTGCATGCTCGGCGTCGGCTTAGCGCAGGCTCAACAGGCCGAGCGCGGAGAGGCCTCGTCCATCAGCCACACGTCGTCGCTGGCGATGAGCGCATGGGCGATGCCGGCGTGCTGGTGCCTGCCGCCGTCTAGCTACAGGCGCACCCTAAGGGCAGCCGCAGGAGCGGCGGATGCGCATGGTTGCGGGCATGCGCACCACGCTGCGCGCCGCGTCCGGCTCCCTGATGCGCCGGATCAGCTGGCTCACCGCGCGCGCACCGATGTCTTCCAGCGGCTGGGCGGTGACGGTCAGGCTGGGGCTGAACAGGTCGGCCCAGTCGAGGTCATCGAAACCGGCGAAGGCTATTTCCCCCGGTATCACCACGCCCGCTTCCTTCAGCGCGCGCATTGCACCGAGCGTCATCAGGTTGTTGCCGGAGACGATGGCGCTGGGCCGGTCGGGCAGGGCCAGCAGCGCGTGCACGGCCAGGCGCGCCGGTTCGACGCTCGATTCGCCGCACGCCACCAGGCGCTCGTCAATGGCCACCCCGGCCGCCGCCAGCGCCCTGCGGTAGCCCGCCAGCCGCTCGCCGCTGGTCGAGTTCCACTGCGCCCCGGACAGGTAGCCGATGCGGGAGTGGCCGTGTCCGATCAGGTGCGCCACCAGCGACTGCATCGCCTCGGTGTTCTCGACGCCGACCTGGTCGAATGGTGTCGGCAGCAGATGGTCGACCAGCACCGCCGGGATCTGGTTGGCCTCCAGGTACTTCAGCGAGCGCAGCGCGCCGTCGTTGGTCGGTGCCATCAGGATGCCGTCGACCCGGCGCTGGTGGAAGGCCTGGACCACGCGCAGTTCCTGCTCGGGGTCGTCGTGGGTGTCTGCAAACAGCATCATCAGGCCGGCCTTGCCGCAGGCGGTGTCGATGGCCCGGACGATTTCCGAAAAATAGTGGTTGGCGAACGTCGAGATGGCCACGCCTATCGTGCTCGTGGTCGAGCGCGCCAGCGAGCGCGCCAGCGAGTTGGGGATGTAGCCGGCCGAGGCGATGGCCAGACGCACCACCTGCTCGGTCTCCGGGTCGACCCGCCGGGTCCCGTTGATGACGTGGGAAACGGTGGACACGGATACGCCGGCAACCCGGGCGACGTCGTTCATGTTAGCCAAAGAGCGGCCCTTCCATTGTTTTGTGTTCAGTCGTGCAGGATAGCACGGCCAGGCGCAAGCGCTTGCGCGCAGAGACGGGGAAAATTGCAAAGTGTCAAAAAATAGTGGTTTTTTCGCCGCGCAAGCGCTTGCGCAAGCGCTTGTATGTATCGTACTATCTATTCGGAGCTTGAAATGAGGCAGGCCGCTGGCACCGCGGCGAGCCCGTTTTATTGCACCGCGCGCAGACGCGGCCTCCGCACCAGCCGACTTGGCGGACCAGTACTACCTACATGGAGACAAGACAGATGAAAACATTGTTTAGCGCCCTGGCGCTGGCCGGACTGGCCGCGCTCGGCGGCAACGCCGCGGCCGCCCAGCCGGTGATCGGCGCCCTGATTCGCAACCTCGACGACCAGTTCCTCGGTGACTACGGCAGCAACCTGAAAAAGATCGCTGCCGCCAAAGGTGCCGAGTTGAAACTGATGGACGCCCACGGCGACATGGCGACCCAGCTCGACCAGCTCAACACCTTGCTTAGCCAGGGCGTCAAGTATTTCGTGGTGGTGCCGGTGGTGACCGAAGGCAGCGACCAGATCGCCCAGGCGATCGCGGCCAAGGGCGGTGGCGCTGCATTTTCCAACACGGCGCCGACGGTGAAGGCGCTCAAGACGGGGCGCAACTTCTTCCTCGCGTCCTCGCCCGAATCGGTGGCCGGGCAGATTCAGGCCGGCATCGTCGACGACTACTTCAAGAAATTCCCCGCCAAGCTGGGCCCAGGCAGGTCGATCAACCTGCTGATGCTGCTCGGCCAGCTGGGGCACCCGGCGCAAATCTACCGCACCCAGGCGGTGCTGGCGTCGCTGCAGCAGAAAGGCTACAAGGTCAATGTGCTGGCCAAGGACACCGCCAACTGGCAGCCGGAGGAGGCGCAGCAAAAGATGGACGCCTGGCTCAATGCCTACCGCGGCAAGTTCAACCTGGTGCTGGCCAATAACGATTCGATGGCGCTGGGCGCGGTCGAGTCGCTGGTCACCGCCAAGTATGTCGATGACCCGGCCCGGCCGGGCGTGGACGTCGACGGCGACGGCACCTCGCTGAAGGTGCCGGTGATCGGCGTTGACGCCACCCCGGTGGCGCTGCGCTCGATGGCCGAGAAAAAACTCTATGCCACCGTGCTGCAGGACGCCGGCGAGCAGTCGGCGACGGCCTTTGAACTTGCCTACCTGATGGCCACCAAGGGCGCCGTCGGCGGCGCCACGGTGCGCGGCTACAAGCCGCTGGCTGCGGCCATCCAGGAGGCCCCCGCCAACAACGCGGCGGTGGTCGGCCAGGTCTATCTGGTGCCCTTCAAGGCCGTGACGCAGGATAACTACAAGAGCTTCGCGAAGAAGTGAGGCGGACCGGCAGCGCGCGCCGCGATGCCGGCCGCGCGCTGCGTCACTGGAGGGGACGAACATGGATGGCACGTCTTACGTTATTGAAATGAACAACATCAGCAAGCGCTTTCCCGGCGTGCAGGCGCTCGACGGCGTCACGCTGCGGCTGCGCCCGGGCAAGGTGCACGCGCTGATGGGGGAGAACGGCGCCGGCAAGTCGACGCTGATGAAGTGCCTGTTCGGCATGTATCGGCCGGATCAGGGCGAGGTGCGCTTGCGCGGTCAGGTGCGGCAGTTCCAGCATTCCCGCGACGCCCTCGACGCCGGGGTGGCGATGATCCATCAGGAGCTGGCCAACGCGCCAGCGCGCTCGGTGCGCAGTAATCTGTGGCTGGGCCGCGAGCCGACCCGCCGGGTCGGGCCGCTGCGCCTGCTGGATCACCGCAAGATGCGCGCGGACACCGCCGCGCTGATGCGCAAGCTGGGCATGGACATTGATCCGGACGCCATCATCGGCGAGCTGTCGATTTCACACCAGCAGGCGTGCGAGATCGCCAAGGCGGTCGCCTACGACGCCGCCGTCGTTGTCATGGACGAGCCGACCTCGTCGCTCACCGACAAGGAGGCCGAGCAGCTGTTCCGCATCATTGGCGAACTGACCCGGCGCGGCGTGGCGGTGGTCTACATTTCACACAAGATGCACGAAATTTTCCAGATCGCCGACGAGGTGTCGGTGATGCGCGACGGCCGCATGCTCGGCACCTACGACGCCGGCGCGATCGACGAGGAGCAATTGATCCAACTGATGGTCGGGCGCGAGTCGAGCCAGCGCTTTCCCCCGCTCGACAGTGTGCCAGGCGCGACACGCCTGAAGGTGAACGCGCTCAGCTCGCCCGACCCGCGCTCCTTCCAACAGGTCAGCCTGGAATTGCGCCGCGGCGAGATCCTCGGCATCGGCGGCCTGATCGGCGCCGGCCGCAGCGAGTTCGTCGAGGCCCTGTTCGGCCTGCGCCGGGTGGCCTCCGGCAGCATCGAGATCGACGGCAGGGCGGTGCGCATCGGCAGCAGCCGCGAGGCCATCGTCCGGCGCATGGGCCTGGTCACCGAGGACCGCCGCGGCTCTGGCATCTTCCCGCAGTTGTCGATCACCCGCAACACGGTGATCTGCTCGCTGGGGCGCTATAAGGGCCGCTGGCGCACGCTGCAGCACGCGCGCGCTGGCGCCGAGGCGGCGCGGTTGAATCGCCAGCTCGGCACCCGCAGCGCCTCGATGGAGACGCCGATCGGCAGCCTGTCGGGCGGCAATCAGCAAAAGGTGCTGATCGCGCGCTGGCTGATGACCGATCCGGACATCCTGATCATGGATGAACCCACCCGCGGCATCGACGTCGGCGCCAAGTTCGAGATCTACTCGGTCATGGCCGAGCTGGCGCGGCAGGGCAAGTCAATCATCATGGTGTCGTCCGAAATGCCCGAGCTGATCGCCATGTCGCACCGCGTCATGGTGCTGTGCGAGGGCCGCCACACCGGCACCCTTGAGCGCGCCCACGCCAGCCAGCAGGAGATCATGCGCCTGGCCACGCAATACCGCTGACGCCAGCGCCGCCCCCACCCAACATCCCATACGGAGACAATCTAGCATGAACACTCTGACCAAGGCGGCCGACGAGGCCGCCATCTCCGGCGCATCCGCGCCCCGTCCCACCCCGGCGCCGGCACCGGGCCGCCGCCTGCTCGCCTACCTGCGCGCACGCACCAACCTGCTGACCTTTGTCGTGCTGGCCACGGCGCTGGCGCTGCTCACCGACGGTGCCTCGCTGTCGCCGGAATCGATCAAGAATCTGGCCGTCGCCGAGTCGGTGCGCGCCCTGGCCGCGCTGGGTGTGGGCATGATCATCATCACCCGCGGCATCGACCTGTCCATCGGCGCAGTGGTGTGTCTGGTCAGCAGCGTGGCCGCCTCGTTCGCCCAGAACAGCGACTACGCCGCCGCCCTGTATCCGGGCGTCGTATTTCCGCTGTGGTTGCCGGTGCTGGCCGGCGTGCTGACCGGCGCCGCCTTCGGCCTGCTCAACGGCCTGCTGGTGGCGCTGGCGCGCATCCCGCCCTTCATCGCCACGCTGGGCACGATGTCGGTGGCCTTCGGCTGCCAATTGATCTACACCCGTGCCAACGTGGTCGGCAGCCTGACGGACGCCTACAAGGAAATCGGCCAGGGTGCCCTGTTCGGCATACCCCACCTGGCGCTGTTCGCGTTGCTGGCCGCCGCCGCCGTGTACCTGATGCTGGCCCACACGCGCCAGGGCGCCAGCCTATACGCCATCGGCGGCAACCCTGCCGCAGCGCGGGTGTCGGGCATCAACGTCAAGCGGGAACTAGTGCTGGTGTATCTGTACGCGGGCGTCCTGTACGGCATCGGCGGCGTATTGCTGTCGAGCCGGCTCGGCCTGGCCAACGCCCTCACCGGACGGGGCATGGAGCTCGACGCCATCGCCGCCGTGACCATCGGCAGCGTCTCGCAAAGCGGCGGCATCGGCACCGCCGGCGGCATGGTGCTGGGCGTGCTGACGCTGGGGATCATCAACTACGGCATGACCTTCCTCGGCGTCGACTCCTACTTCCAGCTGGTGATCAAGGGTGGCATCATCATCGTCGCCGTCTACTTCGACATGAAAAAAACCGCCAGCGGCGAATAAGGGAGACAAACATGCTTGTTGGAATTCATCCCTGCGTCAGCCCCGAGCTGCTCTACGCCTTGGCCCGCATGGGCCACGGCGACGAGATCGCCGTGGTCGACGCCTACTATCCGGGCCACAGCAACAACGACCTGGTGATCCGCTGCGACGGCAGCACGGCGGCCGAGTTGCTGGCCGGCGTGCTGCCGCTGCTGTGCCTGGACGACTACGTTGCCGCGCCGGTGGCGATGATGCAGCCCGAAGCGCATGACCGCTGCGACCCGGAACTGGAGCGCGACTTCCGCGCCGCCATCGACCGCTGCTGGCCGGGCACGCCGGCGATCGCCCACATTGCCCGCCAGGAGTTTCTGGCGCGCTCGCGCGCCGCCTTCGCCATCGTCGTCACCGGCGAGCGCCGCAAGTACGGCAACATCTTGCTGCGCAAGGGCGTGCCGGGGCCACAATGAGCGCCGGCGCCGACACGGTTGTCGCCGGGCCGGCGCTGCTCGGGTCGCTTTGCTACCCTCCTTGCGCTTGAGGAGTGCGCCCAGGCGCAGCCGGTGGACGGTTGCCAGCGTGTCGCTCAGCGTAGCGTGAATGCGCCGGTTGGCTCGGGTGATCGCGTCGGCGTTGAAGGTGTGGTAGCGGATCAATTCATCTTTGGCGTCTGGTCGTGCCAACAGGCTTTCGCGCTCAGTGGCAGACAGGAACGAACGGCGTGACATGTAGTTTTCTTCTTCTTGAAAACGAGGGATGCTGAGAGGCCACACCAAGCTATCGACGCGACACGCGAAATCAAGGCATTGCGAATCTCGAACATAGTTCTTGAAATGTGACTTTCAAACAAATACTATTTCAATGAGTTTTGAGAAGGAAAATTCTAATGTTCGTCGTTTTACTGCACTACGTTCAACCGCTGACGGTCGTCGAAAAATATCTGGAGGAACATCGCAAGTTCCTGGATACGCACTACGCTGCTGGTCATTTCCTGGCCTCTGGTGCCCAAGTGCCTCGAACCGGTGGCGTCATTTTGGTTAGAAACCTGAACCGCGAAGAATTGGATGTTGTACTGAATGAAGATCCGTTCTGTCGTGAGCGGCTGGTCACGTACCAGATCATCGAATTCAGCCCAACTAAGTGTGCTGTTGGCGCGGAAAAGTTCTTTTCATTAAAGAGTTGACTGGCGAGAGACAAGCGATGTTGATCGGTTGAGCGGGTACGTTGCACACCAGCCGATGCTGACCGAGATGACGTCAATCGGGAAGAGCATCCCTTTAAAAGTGGGCATGCCCTGCTGCCAAAGTTTCGATAGAGCAGCTTACCCGACGCAGCGGCCGCGTCGCCAATGGGACAGAACCCTGGCGAACACGCGGAAAAATCGTGATGCAAGTGGCCGCGAACGGCTAGCTTGCGGCGCGCGGTCCGGTGCCGCTGCTTTCCCGTATCACCAGCGACGATGCGAGCTGCAACTGCCGCGGCGGCGTACCCGACAATTGCGCGAGCAGACTGTCGACCAGCGCCTTGCCTGCGTCGATCATCGGCGTGCGCACGGAGCTCAGTGGCGGCTGAAAATTGGAGGCGGTGATGATATCGTCGTAGCCGATCACGCGCACGTCGTCCGGCACCTTCTTGCCGAGCGCCGCCAGCGCGCCGATCGCGTTCATCGCCATCGGGTCGGTGGAGGCGAAAATCCCGTCGAACGCGCCGTCGCGGGGATAGCGCTCGGCGATCACGGCGACCACCGATTCGCGCGACTGGTTGGCTGCCAGGGTCAGGTCGGCGGCAGGGACCAGCCCGCGCGCGTGATGGGCCTGCAGATAGCCGGCGTGGCGCTGGCTGATCTCGGGCAGCGCCGTGTCGCCCAGGAAAGCGATGCGCCGTGCGCCCGCATCCAGCAAGTGCGACGTCGCCAGGAAGCCGCCCTGCGCATCGTCGCCGCCCACCGAACCGTACAATTGCCCGGGCAGCCGCGCGCCCCACACCACGAAGGGCAGGCCTTGCACGGCCATCGCCGTCAATTGGTCATGATGCCCCCACTGGCCGATCAGGATAAAGCCGAGGCACCGCCCGCCCTTGTACGCCTCCGCCGCCAGATCGAGCCGGTCGGCCGACACCCGCGACAGCAGCATGTCCATGCCGCACGCGGTCAGGGCGTCGGCGATGCTGCCGATCAATGTGAGAAAGAACGGTTCCGACAGCGGCAATTGCTCGACCGGGTCGTACGGCACCACCACCGAGATGGTGCGGTTTTGATTCAGGCGCAGATTCCTGGCGCTGGCGTCGATGCTGTAATTGGTTGTTTTGGCCAGTTCGGTGATGCGCTTGCGGGTTTCCTCGCCGATGCGCCCGGTCCCGGACAGCACCCGCGACACGGTCGAGCGCGACACGCCGGCCATCCGCGCGATGTCTTCCATCTGTGTGCGCGACGGCCGCTGGAAAGGTGAGGCCACGCTGTCGTCCGGCTGCTTCTTGTCAGTCATTGTGAATCCCGATAACTATTTAAAAATTGCGATGGCTGTCCGCCGGGCATCTTACACCGGGCGTCGCCAACCTTCACGTCGCACGCGGCCGATGAAAAAGCAACCGATTGCGCAAAATGGCTTTGCCTGTATACACGTTCTCAGCGCCAATGTCACTCGAAAGGCTACTTGTGTTTGAAATTGTCAGTTTTCGGCCAAAAAAAATTAAATTATTGCAGCCAATCCACATAAATGCGATAGTGAGCAATCGATTGCGCAAAAGCGACATTCAGATTGCTAAGTAACCCTCGGGAAATTATTGTGAATTTATGACGAACAGAACCGGATGCTGTGCAAGGCGCCTGCAGTGACGCAGTGCGAGTACTGCTAGCTGCGGACAACACCGCACAGTGCCGGTGATGGAAGTCAGAAATCACAATAATCTATTGGGGGTTACTTAGTCATCAAAGCCCGGTACGACCGAGGCGACGGCGCATCGAGTATGAGGACAAGCTCGGAACCTAAAAAATCAAGGAGACCAGATGACGTTTCAACTCACCCCCCTTTCCCTGGCGTGCGCCATGCTGGTGCACGCTGCCGGCGTCCACGCGCAGGAGGCCGCCGCAGACAAGGCCTCCGACACCGGCACGCTCGAAGCGGTGACCATCACCGCCCAGCGCCGTTCGGAAGTGCTGTCGAAGGCGCCACTCGCGGTCAGCGTGGTCAGCCAGAAGGCGCTGGACGCCCAGGGCATCACTTCGTTGACCGACATCGCCTCGTCGGTGCCCAACATGGCCGTCGCCAGCAACGGCTTTTCCATGCGCGGCATCGGCAGCAACGCCTCCTTCGGCGGTTACTCGACGGTCGCGGTCCACGTTGACGGCATCTACGAACCGAACTATCAAGTGCTGAGCCTCGGGCTATATGACGTCGGCCGCATCGAGGCGCTGCGCGGCCCGCAGGGCACGGTGTACGGCCGCAACGCCACCGTCGGCGTGGTCAATGTGATCACTGCGCGCCCGACCGCGCGCCAGCAACTGTTCGGCGACGTCAGCTATGGCGAGCACAATGACGTGACCGCGCGCGCCGTGGTGAACGTACCGGTA
Source organism: Janthinobacterium sp. JF4 (assembly GCF_059617925.1). NCBI lineage: Bacteria > Pseudomonadati > Pseudomonadota > Betaproteobacteria > Burkholderiales > Oxalobacteraceae > Janthinobacterium > Janthinobacterium sp. JF4. The sequence goes on from NZ_JCAQAV010000040.1 coordinate 21,040, forward strand.
TCCGAGACGCTGCTTCTGCGCGCCTCCGCATTGCGGCGCACCAGCGACGGTGACGAGCCGGGCAGGGCGGTCTCCAGCCGCTACGGCAAGGTCGACCTGTCGAGCGCGCGCGTGGCGGCGGCCTGGCAATTGGGCGACAGCCTGAAATGGAATGTGTCGTTGAGCAAGCTGGAGGACAAGGGCACGATCGCGGCGGTCCACAGCGTCGCCTATAACTACTTCCCCGACGCCAACATCGCCGCCGGCACTCTGGGCAAGCGTGTCACCGTGCCGGTCGACACCAACGTCGGCGGCATCGGCGGCGGTGGCGCCGGCACCGGCATCCGCAAGGATCTGGCCCAGACGGGGCTGCGCTCGTCACTGGTGTGGGCCGTCAACGACGATTGGACGGTGACCTACCTGGCCGGCTTGACCAAGCTGGTCAATAACGGCGTCGACCTCAACTCCGGCATCTTCAGCCTCTACAACAAGGACAACAAGACCATCACCCGCAGCCACGAGTTGAACGTCAATTACGAGAGCGACCGCCTCAAACTGGTCGGCGGCCTGTACGACTACCGCGACGAGCAGACCGGACTCTACGGGGTGCGCATCGGCAACGCGCTGCCGGCGCCGCTGGCGGGCGTGCTGCCGCCGGGCCTCGCCTTCGCCCCCGGCGCCGGCAACCTGCCGTCCGGGTATGGCAACCTCGACGCGGCAGTGCGCAACAACGCGTTGAAGAACACCTCCAGGGCGGTCTTCGGCCAGGCCACCTACAGCGTCTCTGATGTCTGGCGCATGACCCTGGGCCTGCGGGGGACGCGCGATACGGCGCTGACCGACACCGATACCCAGGCTTGCCAGTACGGAACCATGCAAGCGCTGGCGGCCAACCTGCCGTGCGGCGTGCCGTTCGGCCCGGCGGTCAACGCCTCCGGCACCACCAGCTCGCGCAACACCAGCTACAAGGTGACCTCCGAGTTCGATCTGAGCAAAACCGACATGTTGTACGCCACCGTGTCGACCGGCTATCGCGGCGGCGGCGTCACGCCAAACGTGGCGACCCCGTACCTGACATACAAGCCGGAGACCCTGACCAGCTTCGAGGCGGGCTGGCGTGGCCGGCTGCGCGGCGACACCTTGGGCCTGAACCTGACGGCCTTCAGCATGGATTACAAGGACCTGCAGGTGAGCACTATCGGCAAGAATCTGTCGGGCAATAACGCCGTCGTGACCGGTAACGCCGCCACCGCGCGCGTGCGCGGCATCGAGGCCGAGCTCGACTGGAGGGTCACGCGCCAGGACCATCTGCAGGGCTTCCTTACCCTGCTCGACGCCAAGTTCGGCACCGTCGCGCCGGGCATCGACAACGCCAACGCCGTCGACGTGCTGTACAACAACTTCGCGCCGACACCGATCAACACCGCACCGCTCGACAACAGCGGCCGGCGCTTGCCCAACGCGCCCAAGGTCAGCGCGCGCCTGCGCTACGCCCATACCGTCGATCTGGGCGCCAACGGGCAATGGACGCCGTCGATCCAGACGTATTGGCAGAGCGGCAGCCATTCTGTCATCGACAACCTGACCAGCACCGATCCGCTGCTCGGCTACCGCAAGGCCTACAGCAAGACCGACCTCAACCTTGACTGGCAAAGCCAGGACAGGCGCTGGAACGTCAACGCCCACGTCTATAACGCCGAGGACCGCAAGGTCTATACCAGCAACACGCAGATATTGGCGCTCAGTATCGCGTCGTATATGCCGCGGCGCACCTTCGGCCTGCGTGTCGGCTACACCTTCTATTGAAAGTGATCGTGCATTCAACAATATCCAACCAACGGAGTCCAGCGCATGCTAAGTAAAGTCTATCGGCCAGCCATCCGTTCGCCCGAGGTGGACGGCGACGGCTCGCTGATTTTCCGGGTGGCGGCACCGGCGGCCCGCCAGGTGCGGGTCGAGCTCGACGCGCTGGCGGCGCCGCTGCCGCTGGACCGCGCCGCTGACGGTATCTGGCGCGGTAGCAGCCCGGCGCTGCCGCCAGACCTGTATTGCTACCGGCTCGTCATCGACGGCGTGTCCGTGCTCGATCCCGCCAACCCGTGGATCAAGCCATCGAGCACGGGCCTGGGGGAGAGCATGGTGCTGTTGCCCGGCCGGCCCGATGCCGCTGCGTTGCCGTGGCAGCATGGCGACGTGCCGCGCGGGCTGGTGGTGCGCCACAGTTACCGTTCCGCCGCCATCGGCGGCGACCGCGAGTTCTACGTCTATACTCCGCCCGGCTACGACCGGCGTTCCGGCCGCACCTACCCGGTGCTGTATTTGCTGCACGGCTTGGGCGATGCCGCCGGCGCCTGGTTCAATGCCGGACGCGCAGACGTCATGCTCGACGCGCTGATCCACGACGGCCGCTGCCGGCCCATGCTGGTGGTGTGTCCGTCCGGGCATTGCGATCCAGGCATGGCCAGCGACCTGCCGCCGCCGCTCGCCGGGGTGGCGCTGCGCAACATCGAGCTATTGGGCGCCAGTCTGCTGGATGAGGTGTTGCCGCTTGTTGAGTGTAACTACTCGGTTGACGCCGACCGGCGGGGCAGGGCGGTCGGCGGCTTGTCGATGGGCGGCGCGCAGGCGCTGTTCGTCGGTCTGAACGCGCCGCACCGGTTCGCCCATGTCGGCGCGTTCAGCCCCGCCACCTTCATGTTCGAAGGTCACTTCGAGGCCTGCCTGCGGCAGGCGCCGTCGCCAACGGCGGTGCCGCGCCTGTCCGTCAGTTGCGGGCGCGACGACTTTTTGATCGACGACGTCCGCCGCTTCGTCGACTGGCTGGCCGCGCGCGGCGTCCCGCACAGTTGGCAAGTGGTCGACGGCGCGCATGCATGGCCGGTCTGGCGGCGCAATTTCATCGATTTTGTCGGTACATTATTTAACAAGGATCATCATGACGATTCACTTGACAACTCTGGCGCGTAGGCGCCTGGCCGCCGCTATCGCCGCCGCGCTGTGCTGCGCGCTGCCGGCGGCCGCCGCGACACCGTCCCCGAATACGCAAGGCATGGTCGAGGCGCCTTGCGCCGGCTTGCCGGCGCTACCCGACGTGCCGCGCGCGCTGGTCGACATGTTCATCGAGCCCGGCGCCATGCGTCCGGCGGAACTGGAGCGCCTGATCGCCGGACCGATCATGGCGCAGCGGGCGCGGGCCGAGGAGATGCGGCGCCAGCTCGACTGGCCGGACCTGTGCCGCTACGCCGCCGCCAACGCCGGCGTGTTGGCGGCCGGCACCGCCGTCGACGGCGTCTTCCTGGGCGACTCGATTACCGAGCTGTGGTCAGAGTCGGCGGCCCGGGTGTTCGGTGACCGCTGGCTCAACCGCGGCATCGCGGGGCAGACTTCGCCGCAGATCCTGTTGCGCTTTGCCGCCGACGTGGCGGCGCTGCGGCCCCGTTTCGTCCATCTCATGGCGGGCACCAACGATATCGCCGGCAACACCGGCCCCACTTCGGCGCGGCGCTATCAGGACAACATCGAAGCCATGGTGGCGATCGCCAAGCGTCAGGGAATAGCCGTGCTGCTGGCGAGCATCCCACCGGCAGCCAGCATGCCCTGGCGTCCCAGCCCCGGCACGCCGGCGCGTATCGAGGCCTTGAACCGTTGGCTCAAGGCGCTGGCGCTCAGCGAGGGCCTGGTCTACGTCGACTACCATGCCGTGCTGGCGGCGCCGGATGGCGCGTTCCGCGCGGACTTTTCGAACGATGGCGTCCATCCGAACAACCGGGGCTATGCGCGCATGAAAAGCGTACTGGAATCCGCGCTCGGCCAATTACCCGACAAGAGGTCGCAAAACGGGCGCGCCGCCACACCTACCGTCAAGGAGTAACAGAATGAGCGAGTTCAATTTCAAGTCAGTGCAGACGGCGCCACGACGCGCCTTCTTCAGCGCGTGCGGCGCGCTGGCGGCCGCCGTCGCGGCACACGGGGCGGCCCGGGCGGCGGCGCCAGTCTCGGCGCAGCCGGGGCCGATACCGCTGCCCCCGACTGTGTCGGATGGCTGGCCCAGGATGTTCGCCGACCTGGCGGCCTTCCCCAAACCGGCGCTGCCGTCGCCGGACGATGTGGAAGCCTGGGACGCCTTGCGCCAGCGCCTGGCGGCGATGTTCGAGGAGATGAGCCGCGAGCGCGTCGCCGCCACCGGCGTGCGATCGCGCAAGGGTACGCTCGGCGGCGTGCCGGTGATATGGCTGGAGCCGCCGCATGTGCGGCGCCGGGACTGCCTGATCGTCTATGCCCACGGCGGTGCCTACACGCTCGGCACTGCCGGCTCGACGCTGCTGGCGCCGGCGCAAATGGCGCTGGCGACGGGCTTGCGCGTCGTCTCGATCGACTACACCACGGCGCCGCGCGCGAAGTGGGAGCGCACCACCGACGACGTGGGCAAGGTGTTTTCCGCACTCTACGCCGATGGCTACGCGCCGCGCCGGATCGGCTGCTTCGGCGACTCGGCCGGCGGCGGCCTGCTGGCGGGCGCCTTGCTGCGCATGCGCGACCGCAAGATACCATTGCCGGCCGCAGCCGCGCTGTGGTCGCCCTGGACCGATCTCGACTTCCAGGGCGACACCCTGCGCACCCTGGCCGCCGCCGACCCCATCGTCTCGACGGAGGCATTGCGGCCGAGCCGTGACGCCTATGTCGGCGTTGGCGAGCGGCGCAATCCGTACGCCTCGCCGGTGTATGGCGACTACAGCAAAAGCTACCCGCCGACCCTGGTGCAATGCGGTTTGCGCGAGGTCTTGCTGTCGGACTCGGTGCGCTTGTACCAGGCGATGGCCGCTGGCGGCGTCGCGGTGACGCTGGATGCGTACGAGGGTATGCCGCACGTGCACCAGACGATGGCCGACACCAGCCCGGAAGCCCAGCGCGCCATCGCCAAGACGGTGGCTTTCTTAATCGGCCACATCGAATCCTGACGCCACGCCATCAAGCGCACTTGCGCCGGCACGGTGGAAGGGACCACGCTGAATGGGGTGCCCGCCGTCCGGCTTCGTTTTTATCAAGTTAATCAAATCGGGATGACAACATGACACGCTGCTTCGTTCGATACAAACAACGCCCGCATGCCGCCGCGGCGCTGCTCGCCTGCCTGGGCGCCATCGCCGCCGCGCCGTCCTTCGGCGCCAGCTTCGAGCAACGCTGCCTGGCGATGGGCGACAAGGCGCCGCCGTCCACCACCTTCCGCGTGCGGCAGGCCATCTATCACGCCGACGGCGAGCCCCAGGAAATCCGCCTGGAGCAGGGCGGCATCCGCATGGCTAGACTGCCGGCCCACTGCGAATTGATCGCCGAGACGCCGGCACGCCAGGCTGACGGCCAGCGTTACGCCATGCGTTTCCGCCTGCGGCTGCCGTCGGACTGGAACAACCGTTTCCTGTTCCAGGGCGGCGGCGGCAGCAATGGCGACATCGGCGACGCCACCGGCAAGCTGTACGGCGCCGACGACACAGCCATCGAACGGCGTTACGCGGTGCTGAGCCAGGACTCCGGCCACGACAACGCCAGCAACAACGACCCGCTGCGCGGCGGACAAATGGTGTTCGGTTCCGACCCGACCGCGCGCAGCGACTACGGCCACGCGTCGCTCAAGCGCAGCGCCGACGCCGGCCTTTGGCTGGTCCGCCAGTACTATGGACAAAAACCGCGCTATAACTATTTCGTCGGCTGTTCCAAGGGCGGGCAGGAGGGCATGGCGTTCGCCCAGCGCTACCCTGAAATCTTCGACGGCATCATCGCTTCCGCGCCGGGCTTTGCGCTGCCCAAGGCGGCCCTGGCGGAGGCATGGGATACGCGCGCCTTCAGCCGTGTTATCCAGACGCCCGGCGCCGCCGGCTTCGACGTGTCGCGCTTGCACACCGCCTTCAACGGTGTGCAGCTCACGCTGGTGCGCGAGGCGATCCTCGACGCCTGCGACGCCGACGACGGCCTGCGCGACGGCATGGTCGCCGACGTGGACCGCTGCACCGACCAGAAGGTGCTGGCGCAGCTGCGCGGAAAGGTCTGTCCGGACGGCGGCGCGACGGCCGGCTGCCTGAGCCTGACGCAGATCGACGCGCTGCTCGAATCGATGCGCGGGCCGTTGGGCAGCGCCGGCCAGGCCCTCTACAACCGCTGGTTCTGGCCGTCCGGGATCGACAGTCCGGCGTGGCGCGTATGGAAGATCGGCTCGGAGGATGGCCAGGTGCCGCCGCTTAACGTAGTGCTGGGCGGCCAGGCGCTGGCCTCGGTGTTCAGCACGCCGCCGGTGATGTTGCCGCCGGGACCGCAGGCGCTGGCCGACTATCAGGTCGGACTTGACTTCGACAGCGCGGCGGCAAAGGTCCAGGCGGTGGTGGCGCCATTCCGGCACTCGGCTTGGGACGACATCTCCGCGCGCTCGACTGACCTGACGTCCTTCAAGGCGCGCCACGGCCGTCTGATGGTCCCTCACGGGGAATCCGATCCGGTGTTTTCGCTGGCGGACACGCTGGACTGGTACGACCAGTTGAACCGGCGCGAGCATGGCCGGGCCGGCGAGTTCGCGCGGGTGTTTCCTGTGCCGGGGATGTGTCACTGCTCGGGCGGTCCGGCCACGACGGAGTTCGATTCTCTGGCGGCGATGGTGGACTGGGTGGAGCACGGCCGCGCGCCGGACCGTCTTGAGGCCAGCGCGGGACCGGGCACGCCATGGCCGGGCCGAACCCGTCCGCTTTGCCCCTATCCGCAAGTGGCGCGCTACCGCGGCAATGGTGATCCCGAGAAGGCGGAGAATTTCGCTTGCGCGCCTTGAAAAGTGGGGGCGGCCCGCGCCGAAGCGCGAGGTAGTGCGGTACATTGTCGACCACTGCAGCCGCACTCTACGGCGGGCCTGTACGCTACGCTCTTTGTCGCTGGCCAACTAAGTAATAGCCAGCGACAGCAAATTCCGCACCCTGACCATCATGCAAGGAGGTCAAGGACGAACCCGGCCAACTGGTCAGGGTACGCAAGCCTGTCAGAAGTCACTGTGGCAAAATGTAGGCGACTCCAAAATGATGGTAACGTTTTCCTTTCACAGTCACCGCTGGTTGAACAATTGCATCTGGAAATCTGCTGGCAAGATAGTGAGGCAGCGCAACACCTTCCTCGCGCATATTCCACACGATGACAGCTCCGGCCCTTTTGATTTCCTCGGTCTTTGCCCAGGGGCTTACATGGAGATCGGCATGAGAGAAAATGACGGAAGGGCGGTCCTTTGCGTAAAATGCGACATTTCCTGCATTCCATGTACTTCCTACCACATATTTCAATGGTTTTTTCGTTATTGCGCTCCACCTGTTGTTTATCGAATTGCCAAAATTTTCGCCAGGAAAGTTAACGGCCTGCTCATTCCCCGTGATATCAGTTCCATATATTTTTTCGGCGACAAAGAACGATGCGGGAAATGCCAATAGCACAATCCAGGCACGGATAAAATGGCGAAAACGTTTTTTTGTTAAAATTGGCTGAAAAATAAGAACAATAAAAATTCCCGTAAAGAGCCACAGCGGTGCACCCCACATGGCCCGCAATGGCCGCTGTGCAAGCAATGACAGCAGCAAGGAAAAGATAACCGGTCCCAGAGCTAGAACAGCAATATAGCAAAAGTCAAAGTCGTGCCATCGCGCCCTTAACCAAATACGGGACGAGCGCCACCGCCACAAAGATGATGCCACTAGCAGCATGGGTAACAGTGCCAAGAACTGCGCACCGATGAATGAAATGTATTCTTTGATGAAAGTAAATGCATGTGGAATTTCAGGCGCCCGGTTCCCGACATATTTTATTGAAATAAAGTCGCTTTCAATGATCCAGTATAAATGTGGAGCAAATACCAGTGCGGATGTCAATGCAAGCAGCCACGGTCCTTTCGAGCTTAGACGGCCGCGGGAAGTCGGGTGAATAAGAACAAATATCGCGATGGGTACTATATATGCCCCCATAGAATAGCGCGACAACAAGCCCAAGCTGGAAACCAGCCCTGCCAGCATCCAGTATCTCAGCTGATTATCCTGGATCGCCTTATGTAGCAGCCAGGCAAACAGGGCAGAAAATGGCATCTGCAATACGATGTCATTCAATTCCAAAACAGGAAGGCTGAGATAATAAATGCCTTCCAGCAACAACGCACCGACCAGTGCCTGCATCTCAGTGGCAACCCGCCGCCCCAGTTGCCACACAGCGAAGAAAACAGTGGCGACGCACAGTTGCCCTGCAAGATAGCTTATCCATATCCCTCTATTTGACCAGGAGGTAATGGTCTGTATCACCCACGGAAATAATGGTGGATCTTTCTCATAGCCAAGTTGCCATTCTTTCCCCCAGGCCAAACCCTCCGCCATGTCGAGCGCAATATTGCGTTGAAATAATAACGGCAATATGACCCAGATGGTCACATGCGCCAAAACGGCAATTGAGAAAATTTTCTTCAGTGTGGAGGGGGTGGTTTCGTCTAGGCATTCCGACGCGGTGATCGCTTCTGATTTCATGTCTTCTCTATTTTTCAGGTACTGTCCGGTGCATCCCGAATGCATCGTGCCTCTCGATGACTGTCATGGCTTGCAGATGGGAGGAACACGCTGACGAGGGATGGATCAGCGATGGACTATAGCGATGCACCATGGAGAATCTATGGAATTTGGATGAATGTTTCCTAAAGCCGCCCCATTGGGGGGGCTGGCCGCACTCGCAGGCGTCGGGCGGGCATTCGGTACGGATGGGGAGGGGCAAGGCAGCTGGCACGTCGTGGACTCGGTGGGGAGGAAATCGCTGTCCCACGTTCTCCCCCTCGTTGCACGGCTGGTTAAGTCGCTTGCGCGTCCAGTTATAAGGCGGATGGGAGGGGCGAAAAGATTGGTATTTCGCTATAGGATGCGACGCTGTATCACCGTTCGACAACAACCATCCAAAATCAGGAGATTCAGATGTCTACCGCCCTTGCAACACAAGAGCAATTCTTCAGCAACCCTTTGTCGGCACTGGACTTTGTCGATCGCATAACAGGAACCGGCGTCAGCAACGCGCAGCTGTCCAAACTTGGGGCCCTGCCCGAGCAGGCGTGGTCGTCCCTGATGCGGGTGGCGGTGCACAAGCATGGCGTAGCGGCGCCCCCGGGCATCGAGATTCCGCTGCCAGATCAGAAGGATGACGCCTACACCAAGGAAATTCTTGAAGACGTGGGCATCGCCTTGAGCACCTACCTGGGCATCGCTTCGGTGGTTGCCGGCGTGCTGGCCGCGATCTTCTCCGCAACGGTCGCGCCGGCCTTGTTCTTCGCCGTTTGCTCGGCGATCTTTGGCCTTCTCGCGCTGGGGCTTGCCGCGCTGATCGCCTTCCTGAAGTGGGTCATCCAGCCGGAGCTGCATTCCTCCATCGAGTTCGGTGGTAAGGGCGGCACGCTGTTCCGCGACGTGCTGGACCACCACCAGACCACGGATTGGGCATTCCGTGATTTCCCGCAGAGCGTGGCCAGTCAGTGGGAAGTGGATCGCGTGGATATCTGGACCGGCAACGTGGTCGATGCGATCCAGATGCATTGGCGCGGCAAACCGGGCTCGCCGTATGCGGACAAGCGCGTCAGCGGACGCAAGTTCGGCGGCGGTGGCGGCCAACTGCATCAGTTCACGTTGCATCCGGGCGAATACATCGCCAGCGTCAAGGTCAAGGCTGGCGTGGTGGTGGACAGCGTGCAGTTCAAGACCAATAGCCGTGTGTCGGACCGCTTTGGTGGCGCTGGCGGCGACCGTGAGACCACGCTCGGTGGCGGCGATGACGCTCAGGGACCGGTGATCGGCCTGCTGGGCCGCGCTGGTGGCGTGATCGACGCGCTGGGCGTGCAGCATGCGCTGCAAACCCATCACACCGTGGTCTATGGCGGCAGCGGCGGCATTCCATTCCTGATCAACCTGTCCGACATGCAGCGCCTGGTGCGGCTCGACGTCTGGCAGGGCGCTTACATCGACGCCATCCAGCTGCACTGGCTGAACCAGGACGGCGCCCTGGTCAGCGGTCCGATGTTCGGCGGCTATACGATCGGTGGCGTCGGCGGCGAGAAAAAGTCGATCGAGTTCGCCGCCGACGAGACGATCCAATCGCTGGTGCTACGCTCGGAACTGTACGTCGACCATATCCGCGTGGTGACCAACAAGCAGACGGTCGATTTTGGCGGTAATGGCGGCACCGAACGTCCAGCCATCAAGCTGGGCGGCCGCAAGCTGCTGGGCTTCGCGGGACGCTACACGAAGTTTGTGGACCAGTTCGGCGTGATCTTCGCCGACTGACTGCACCGCGCCCCCCCAGCGGCATCACTCGGCCCATGACGCAGGCGGTGCGCGCCGCGCGTCACGCCAGCCGCTGGATCCATTCATCCCAGCGGTCGGGCGACCAGGCCGGCGACGCTGTGCCGCCGCGATTCGCCAGTGCGAAGGCGCGCGCGCCGCGGGCGCTGATTCCGTAGGCGCGGGTGAAGGCGCGGCTGAAGCTCTCAGGATAGGTAAAGCCGACCGTGCGCGCCACGGCGGCGATGCTGAGCCGCGCGTCGGGGGGCAGGGGCGCATCGGACGCGAGTCCCGTGTGCCACGGGCCGGGGGAGCACAATAGCTGGCGCGCCTTCTGCAATCGGCGGCGCTGAATGTAGCGGGCGGCGCCGCCGTCGGCCTCGAACAGATACTGCAGCGTGCGCAGCGACAGTCCGGCATGCGCCGCCAGCCGGGCCGGCGACAGCTGGCTGTCGTGCAGGTTCTGATCGATGTGGCGCAGCAGGACCAGCTTGATCCCGGCCGCCGACGCCGGACACTGTGCCTCGGCCGGCGCGCCATTGAGCGCCGCCGCCGCCAGAGCCAGGATGGTGGGGGTGATCGCCGCCGCATGCGAAGCGCGCATCTGGCCCGAGGTTTGCAGGATCGTCTTAAGATGCTCGCGCAGCAGCGTCACCAGCGGCAGGCGGCCATCGAGCACCCGCTGATGCTGGCCGTCCGGCTCGTGGAGCATGGACGCCAGCAGGGCACGCGGCGCCACCAGCGTGAGATTGGTGGCCGTGTTGATCTCGGTGGACAGCGGCTGGCCCAGGTCCGTCACCCACAGGTCGCCGGGGCTGGTGCCGGGCGGCTGGCGGCCGGTCAGGCTGCGGCAACTGCCGTGGGTGTAAAACTGCAGCAGATAGTGGTCTAGGCCATCGCGCCAGACCCGGCTGGCGGGACGCTGGAAGCGCTGCGGCGTCATGCTGGCCATGCCCACCGCCAGCGCGCCCAGATGACAGGCCTCCACGCGATAGCGAGGGTCCTCGCGCCCGCTGGACAATGGCTGCGAGTCGAACATCACGCCGATCTGCTCGCGCCAGACGGCGGTGGCGCGGGCGGGCGGCAAGCCCTCGGTATCCATCACTATGCGCGGGATGGGCGCGTCGGTTGATGCTTTCATCGGGAGGCACGAAATGAATTCCGATGAGGTATTTTGCATTATTATCAATCAGAAATGGCTGCGAATGATAGGGTGGAGGGTGACCATCTCATTACCCGCGCATTATTCGAGCGCCTGACGGAGACCGTCTGTTACGCAGTTTGAATGGATAAAGTCCAGCTTAGTTGCCCACCGCCCGATCCGGGATGATCCATTGGAAATCCGTGAGGGTGAACGGTGCCAGGCAGGAGCTCCTGGGGTTGAGCGAGGCGCGCAGGTTCGGGCATTGTGGATTTTGATAGCTGGCCACGCCCGGTGTCATGGCTTTAAAGCTGCTGGGCCAGCCCGCGTTGGCGTGGCAGGTGTAGCAGCTGGTGCCGACGGGGTGCGTCACCAGTTCGATGTATGGGTTGGTGGCGACAGGGAGCAGAGCCGGATTGCCTTTTTCCGGGATGCCGTAGGCTTCCGTCAGCAGATAGTGTTTCCATGGCCCCGTGGCCTGGATGTCGGCCGGGCGGTTGGCGGCGTATGGCATGCTGTCGGGGCGGTCCGACCACCACACGCTTTGCAGGCCCCAGCTGGGAATTTCCTTGGTATTGATGTGCATGGCGACGGTGACCAGGTAGTCGCCTGCGCCGAATGGCTGGCCGTTCAGCCAGTAGCTGGCGGCGTTGATGATGGCCTTGTCGGCATCGTCGAAACTGGCCCAGTCGGCGTCGCTTACCTTGTGGTGGTAGAAGTCCTGCAAGCCGTATACCTTGGCCAGTTTGGTGATCCTTGGCCATGGCGTGGTGCCGCCGTGCTTGTACACGCCATGCAGGTAGCTGACCTTCGCCATCTGGCCGGCTTGCTTGCCGTCCGGGTCGATGGCAACGGCGGTATGCCACTGTTCGTAGCCCGCATAACCGGTATATTTGGCGCTGAAGTCGTCGTGCCACACGGGCAAGGCGGTCAGGCCCTTGGCTTTCACTGGCCAGTACATGTGTTTGGTCACGACATAGCTGGCTGGCGCATTCAGGTTATGCACGCGCTTGGCAGGGTCGTCCTTGCTGTACAGGGCGTCCAGGGTGCTTTTCTTGTAGACCGGTTGTTTGGGATCGCGGATGAACTCGAGCGCCTCTTTGCTCAGCGATTCCGTCGCGATCATGATATCGCCGTTGAACGCGAAGTGGATGCCATCGAGGATGCCGCTGACTTTGCCATCCGTTGTGTACGTGATGGTGCGCGGATAGGCCTTGATGACCTGTTCCGGAATCGGGTAGCTTGGCGTATTTTTCAGGTTGACGGGAGTCAAGGTGCTTGCGCCCAGGCGGCCCATGCGGCGCTTGGATGGCTTCGCGCCCGCCGTGTTGGTTGCCGCAGTGTCGGTCAATGCCGCGGTGTCGGCAAACGCGTCAGTACCGTTGGGCCAGGTGTACCAGACTGGCCAGTCCAGGCCAGCGGCCGGTTGCATGATGCCGGCCCACAAACGCCAGCCGTGCGCGCGCACGACGGCGTTGTCGCCTGTCTTTACGGCCGTCTGCAGCGCGCGGGTTTCTGCCGGTTCCAGATAGCCATAACCCTTGGGGAAGGGCTGGTAGGCTGGCGTGCCGGCGGCTGCGGTGGCGCAGAGCAATACGGCGAGGCTGGCGGACACTAACTGGGGAACGGACATGAATGCACCTGTTTAAGTTTGGTTATTGAAAGACATAGTATCCGCAAATAATTGATGGAATCTCAACAATTGTCACCGCGGATTGCCCTCGCGAACGACACCGGGCGTTTGATTGCATCACCTGAATGACATGCACATGAAAAATACCAACAAGGCCACCCTGACCGGGCTGGGCGCCATTCTGCTGTGGAGCTCGATTATCGGGCTGATCCGCAGCGTTACCGACCTGCTGGGCCCCACGGGCGGGGCGGCGATGATGTACAGCGTGGCGTCGGTGTTCCTGCTGCTGTCCGTGGGCTACACGAGGCCGAGCGAATTTCCACGCCGCTATCTGGTCTGGGGCAGCCTGCTGTTCGTCACCTATGAACTGTGCCTGGCGCTGTCGATAGGCTATGCCGGCACGGCGCGCCAGGCCATCGAGGTGGGCATGGTGAATTACCTGTGGCCAACCTTCACCATCGTCGCGGCCATCATGTTCAATGGGCAGAAGAGCAATTTTCTCATCGTGCCGGGTTTCCTGCTGTCCGTCGCCGGCATCTGCTGGGTGCTGGGCGGCGAACAGGGCTTCGACCTGGCCGGCACCGTGGCCAACGTGCGCGGCAACCCGCTCAGCTATGGCCTGGCGTTTGCCGGCGCGCTGATCTGGGCCGCATATTGCACCGTGACGGCGCGCATCGCGCAGGGCAAGAATGGCGTGACCCTGTTCTTTATCCTCGTTTCCATCAGCTTGTGGATCAAATACCTGCTGCAAGGCGGCGGCCACATGGCGTTGACTTCCGAGGCCGTCATCTACCTGCTGCTGGCCGCCGGCGCCATGGGCTTTGGCTACGGCGCCTGGAACGTGGGCATTTTGCACGGCAACGTCACGATCCTGGCCGGCGCCTCCTATTTCATCCCCGTGCTGTCCGCCGCGCTGTCGTCGCTGCTGCTGCGCACGCCGCTGTCACTGACCTTCTGGCAAGGCTCGGCGATGGTGTGCGGCGGCGCCATCCTGTGCTGGCTGGCGACGCGGGCGGGGCGTGCCAGGCCGGTCATCAGCCAGCACTAGCCGAAACACGCCGCCGCGCAACCCGCCAGGCGGTGCGTGCAGGATCAAGGTATCGCCATCAGAAAGTCCTGCAACCTGGGCCAGGAGCTGGTCCCCACGACTTGCCGAAGCTGCCCCGCTTGCACGCTTCCAGCGTGGAATTGGGTCTGGATTTGCCGCTGCATTGCCGCGCCGACCAGCAAGGGGCCAAGACGTTCTCGTCCGCGGCGGCGTCCTTCTCTGCCTTGGCGGTGGCCGGGCTGGCCGCCGCATTTGCCTTCGGTAATTCCTTGTCCTGCTTGGCGGCACTCGCCATGGAAACGGCCGAGACCAAAGCGACAAGGCAAAACAGACGTTGCAGTTTCATATAAACCTCCTGGTTGGGTGAGAAAAGTCAAACACACTGTCGTACTGCGGGGAAAGAATGGCGATTTAATTTTTCATGGCTTCTGGGGACTTGCCTTGTCCGGCGGGGGAATGTTGGTCCGGTCCTGATTCCTGTAGGCGATGGGCCTGATCTGTGTCCCATCCGAGCGCGTTACCACCAGATCGGTCAGTAATTGCCATTGCCACACACGGGCTGTTTCCTTGAAGATCAGCTGCTCCGAGTATTCGATGCTGGTCTCTTCCGTGCGGCCGCTCAGCTGCGTTAATGAAAACGTGTTGGTCATGGAGAGGGACGCCGATGCGCTGGGACCTTCGAATACTGCGCCGACCTCGACATTCGTGGTGATCGACGTCGACCGCTCGAAGGTCGTGGATTCCTCTTTCGTCACGCCGACGCGGTAGGTTGTCGTCGTGGTGCCGCCCCCGGTAGGCGATAGAACGTTGTAGCAAAAATAGTAAGGCTGGGCGGCGATGAAGTAGAAGGGCGACGTGTAAGGCTGGTCGGGTACGTTGCTGGCATCACCGGGGATGGCGGTAAACGGGACGATCACGACAGGGCTCAAGCCGGCCTTCAGCTTGTGATTGACCACAATTGCCGGGTCCAGCTTCGGCTGTTGTGGGGCGGGAAAATCAAATGATTCCACGTCGAGGCAGGCCATGGGCAGACGCAGGTAAAATGCCGGCAAGCTGTCATAGGTATAGGCCAGCGGCGACAACAGGACGTATCCATCCGGAATGTCCTTCCATTTGTCCGGCTGCGCCTTGGGCGCGTCCACGCTGCCGTTGCCATGCCATCCGTGCTCTTGCCATACCCGTATCTTGTCGACGGCAATACACAGGTCTTTTCTCACGCACCAGTAATTGCTTCGGTCGGGCTCCCTGGCGTTGAAGCAGATGCCAAGCGCGTAATAGCCATCCGGCGCAATGGGCTGCCAGTAGCTGATGTCCCTGGGATTTTTGGAGCCTCTGTCATTGACCAGAAAACGGAACCCCGTCGGATGCGCCAATGCAGGACCCAGCGGGGACGGTGGCGCTTCCGGGCACGGTGACAGGTAAAACATGGGCGACGCCCGGGGCGGCTGATACGGCGGAGCCAGTCTGGTGGACACCGCGATATCGCCGACAGGCAGGCAATTCGCATCGCGCTGTCCGCTGCCCGTGAAATGGTAAAGGCCGATCCACGGCATGTTATTCAGGTCGGGGGGGAACGTGCTCAGGTCCAGTTGGCTCCAGACTTCGCTGAACTCCTCCGGCTTGCCTAAAGTCAGGCAAATTTCACCATGGCGCACCGCCGTCCTTGTCCAGTCCCTGGCGCGTACTGCCTTGACGATGGCGGCGTTCGCCTTTTCATTGTATGGCGCCAAAGCGAGGGTGGCGTCGCTGGCATCGTTGTTGTCGTTAAGCATGGGTGCTGAACTCCGTCGAGAGTAGGAACCGGTCCCGCAACTGTTGCGGGCGTGTAGGAATCTTGATTTTCCATCCCCGGTTCACGCCGACTTGACACCCTGTTTCACTTTTTCAAAATATTATTCTGAGGAAAGATCATTCCGGACTGTTCCCGAACTGTTCACGGTAATCGCGCGGCGACATGCCATACGCGCGGCTGAATGCGCGTGAGAAATCGGAGGCGCTGTTGAATCCCAGTCCCAGCCCGATTTGCGTCACGGCAAGATGGCGCATGGTGGTCAGTTCACGTGCCGCGTCGCGCAGGCGGCAATGGCGGATGTAGGCGGCCAGGCCCCCCTGGGATTCAAACAGGCGGTAGATGGTCGAGCGGGCGACGGGGAATGCCCGCATCACGCCGTCCGGCGTCAAATGTTCCTCGTGCAGATTCGCCTGGATATAATGTTCGATCTGTCCCTGCAGCGCGGCCCGGGCGGCAGCGCGCCCATGCTCTTCCAGGCGCTGCTGCTTGGCAAATGCGGCAATGATCAGGCGGGCGCAGGTGCGTATCGTCTGCTCTTGCTGGTCTGCCGGCAGCGAGGGCAGGCGCTGGCACAGGATCTTCAGGTAACCCAGCAGCATGCGCGTCAGCGGCGTGGTGTAGCCGACGATGCGCCCGTGAATGGCTTCGGCATCGGGCAGGTGCGCGCCGACCGCGGCACGGGGCAGGAAGAAGGCCAGTACATGCGCCCGCGTCGGCCGCGCCATGCTCATCGGCTGGTTCATGTCCAGGGCCAGTATGCCTGGCGTGTATTGCAGTGCTTTTGCGCTGGCGCGCGCCGTGCTGGTCTCGATGATGCCCTGCACGGCGATGTGAAAGACGAAATCGCGCATGCTGTCGGTGGAGATGCGCTGATTGCTGCGTAGCTGGGTAACCGCATCCGTACGGCTATCCAGATACGCCATGTCCGGCAGCAGGTAAGTGTCGAGTTCTGCGTGAAATCCATTGTCCAACTGCTGGCGCCGTACCTGCAGGTCGAGAAACCGGCCCAGATAATCGCGCCAGGCCAGCAGCTGCAGTTCCTTGTGTTCGCCGGCGACGCTGAAGTGCTGCCGCGTCAGCCCGCTGACGGGTGGCGTGCGGGCATGCCGGGTGTCGCGCGCGGCGAGTAGGTCGCGCATCGCCGTGGAATATTCCTGGTTCAATGGTCGCTCCGGTGCTAGAGGGTAGCTGTTGCCGGCACCTTGTCTGTCTGCGGGAAGCCAGCGGCATGATCTTGCCGGGGTTGGGCGCGGCCGTCAAGACAGGTTCTCGTCCGGTCAAGAACGAAACGATGACGCAGCAACCTCCGGCGACGGAAGCAAGGCGCTCCGCATCGTGGCTGGGCTAACGGGCGGTTGGCAATGCCAGCCGCCCGTTGGACGCTAATGCGACAACACCGAATCGCGCGACCTGTGCCCGATGTACGGCAGCAAGCTGATGAGGCCAAGTATTGCCAGCGCGACACCGACCCACAGCGGGGAGCGCAAGCCGTAGCCGGCGGCGATGCCGAGGCCGCCGAGCCAGGAACCGGCGCCCAGGCCGATGTTGATGACGGAGGTATGGACGGTGTTGACCAGCGGCCCCGGATGGGCGGTCTTCATCACGCGGGCGATGATGGCGGGATTCATCGACATGCCGACCAGGCCCGTGACGACCAGCAAGGCGACGCTGATGGTTTTGTCGTGCGCAAAGACGGCGAACAGCGCCAGGCTGACGCTCAGGATGACCATGCCCCAGAGCATGATGACGGTGGTGTAGCGGTCCGCATAGCGGCCGACCACGCCATTGCCCACCACGTTGGCGACGCCGTAGGCGCCCAGCAGCCAGGGGATGTCGGAAGCTTGAAATCCTGTAATTTCCGTCAGGATGGCCGCGAAGTAGCTGAAAGCCGCGAAAATCGCACCGATGATGAGGCCGCTGCTGGCATACGCTGCCCATAGGTGGCGGTTGCGGAACTCCCCCAGTTCATTGCCGAGGCTGACGACTTCGGACGGCTTGGCGCGCGGCACCAGCACGGTGATGAGCGCCACGCACAATAGCGCCAGCAGCACCACCAGCCAGAAGCTGGCGCGCCATCCCAGGTGCTGGTCGATGAGCGTGGCGACCGGCACGCCCACCACCGAAGCGAGCATGAGACCGCCGATCACGACGGCGGCGGCCCGTCCGCGCGCGTTGGGAGCGACGATGTCGGCACAGATCGCCAGGGACAGGCCAAAGCAGGTGGCGGCGGCCACGCCCGTGACCACCCGCGCGATGGCCAGGATGTCATAGCTGGTGGCCGAGGCGGCAACGGATTGGGCAAGGACATAAAAGCCCAGCAGCCACAGCAGTCCCTTCTTGTTCGGCACGCGCAGCTTGAGCAGGACGATGGTGCTCAGCGGACCGCCGATGACCATGCCCATGGCGTAGAGCGAGATCAGATAGCCGATCCGTGTTACCGGTTCGTCCATGGTCAGGGCCAGCGACGGCATCATGCCCGCCACCATGAATTCGGATGTCGTCAACGAAAAGATCGTCAACCCCAGAATGTAAACAACCAGCGGCATAGCAATATCCTTCGAAAGTAATGACGAAAACACCTGTCAGGTGTTGCAAGACGTAAAGACGCTGTCCGGAATGTCGCCGACAAGCAGGTTGGGAAAGTCGCGTACCGAAAGGTGCTGCGGGTCATTGCCGGTGACCATGCGCAGCAGGCGGTTGCCACCGGCCTCCAGGTAAAAGACCGATGGCGGCTTGCCCGTCCGCTCGACTACCCAGGCATCCGCCTCCCGGCCCAGCACGCTGTGGCGGCCGTCGTGACGGGCACCGCCGTCCAGCAGCACCGCCTGCGGCAGGAACAGCGCATGGAACGGCGTCACCTCATCGGCCAGCGCCGTGCCCTGCAGCTGCTCGCCAGCCGCCTCCGCCTGCCTTGCGTAGGCCACTTTCTGCTTGCGGCTTTGTTCGCGTCTGGCGTCGCCGATTTCCGACATCCACAGCAGGTGTCCGTGTTCCTTTTCCGGCCAGGGATTGAACAGGCCATCGATGCGGCAGATGTTGCGTGCATAGTCGAACCAGCAATAGCCGGACGTGACCTGGTCGTCCTCCTGCATCGGCGTCCAGTAGGAGATATAGGCGCTGCTCCATTGCAGCGGCAGCAGCGGCGGGGCGAGGTGTGTCGGCATGGCAGCTCCCTAGCGGCCCAGCGCGTAGCCAAGGCTGGCCATCAGCGCTTCCTGCAGCGACGGCAAGTCCTTGCGGCGGGCGTCGAAGCTGGCGGTCAGCTCTGCATTGCTCAGTTCGATACGCTCGCCCACGCTTTCAAACCACAGGCGGCTGCTGTTGGCGTGCTCCTTGAACAATTGCACCAGGGGCACGGCGCGGGCATTGAAGCTGTCCAGGGCGGCGGCCGTGCCGGTTTCGGTATGGAGGATTTTGACCAGCAGCAGGGCGGCCACCACTGCCATGGTAGTGCCATGGCCGATGGAAAAATGCCCCGATTGCAGCGCATCGCCGAGCAGGACGAACTTGCCGTCGCAGGCCCGGTCGTGGCTGAGGGTCATGAAGTTGCGCCAGCCCTGGCCCGGCTGGCTCTGCAGTCCATGCTCGCCGAGTTCGGCCTTGAACGTTCTGGCGATCGTCGCGGCGGCATCGCGCTCGGACAGCGCCTCCAGTCCGGCCTTGGCATACGTCTCTTCGCTGCATTCGACGATAAAGGTGCTCATCGTGTCCGAGTATTTATAGGCGTGGCCGATAAAAATACCGTGCTCATTGCTGCGGAACACCAGGTTCATCTGGTCGAACAGCTGGGTCGTGCCGTACCAGATGTATTTGTTGCGGCCGAAATCGATGTGCGGCGCCAGCGCGGGCGGCAAGTCCAGCGATTTGTAATTGACGCCATTCGAGACCACCACCAGGTCGTACTCGGCTTCCAGTTGCGCTTTGTCCGCCGGCGGCGTTTCGTAGCGGATCGCGATACCGGCAGCCACGCACTTGGCGCGCAGGGCTTGCACCAGGGCCTGGCGTCCGACGCCGCACAGGGTAACGCCGGTGCTCATCAGGTTGGGCTGGTCATGATGCACGAGCTTGAATTCTCCCAGGAACTGCGGATTGAGCCGTTCCGGCTGCTCCAGGTAGGACAGGGGATTGGCGGGATGGCGCGGCGGCCGTCCCGGCAGTACCACGCCCCAGCCGAGTACTTCTTCCGCAGTGTTTTTTTCCGTAATGCTGATATTCCAGCCGGGTTGAGCCTGTTTCATCTGACTGGCAAAGAGCAGTCCTGCGGGGCCTGCGCCGATGACGAGAATGTTCATTAATTTACCCTTCCAAGTTTGTACCAAACGTTTTGTTTCTTCTGGATTTGCTGCAATTCATCGTAAGGAATCGATGTAAAGAACAATTTATCCGCCATGTCGGGTGGATAAAAACGGGGGAATTTTTGGTGCATAAAGCGGTTGTAGCGCGTCTGCAGGAAGAAAATCAGATTCGGATTGCTCAGCGCTTCATAGTTGGCGATCGCCATATCCTGCATGGCGTCCGCCTGTACCTTGCGCTGCAGCGTGAATTCGGCCAGGGCGGGAGCCAGCGCGTTGCCGTGCTTTTCCAGCAGAGTGACGAAGATATAGGTGTCTTCCAGCGCCATGTTCATGCCCTGTCCGAGGAAGGGGGCGGTGGCATGCGCCGCATCGCCGATCAGCAGGACATTGCCCTTGTAATGGAAGGTACTGGAGCGGACATTGATGAGGTCGTTGCTGGGCAGGGCGATGAACTGGTTCACCATCTCTTGCCGGCTGGCCGCCGGCAGCTTGTCGTAGTAGCGGTCGAAGAAGGCCGCCATGGTTTCCCGGTTCAGCGTGTTCAGGCTGGGCGTGCCGGAGTAGGGCAGGCAAATGACGAAGCTGACGCTGCCGTCTGGAATGGTGGCGGCGCGGCCGGCAAACTGGCCCTTTGAAGCCATGCCGAAGAAATACAGCAAATCCTTCCTGAAACCCAGGCCCTCCGCATTTGGCAGCACGAGGGTCTTGTAGCCATGGCGGAAGAAGCTCTGCTTGAACTCAAAGCGCCGCATGCCGCTCTGCATGGCGCGCCGCACGGCGGAATGGGCGCCGTCGGCGCCGATGATCAGGTCGCCATGCAGGTGCTGCAGGGCGCCGTCCGGGCCCTGGATCAGCACGACTTTTCGTTCCAGGTCGACATCCAGGCATTTATGCTCGAAGTAGTATTTCACTTCGTGCCTGGCGGCGTAGGTGTTTAACAGGCGCTGGAAGGCGGACCTGTCCAGCGACAGCGGGAACAGGCCTTCGCGCTGCTCCAGTTCGCGCACCTTGAATGTGCCGCCGACGGAAAACGCCATGCCAAGGATGCGTTCGCCGCACCGCTCCAGCTCCTGCCTGCTGATGCCTGCGTCCAGCACTGCCTTGACGCCGCGCACGGTCATGGTGACGCCGATGGCGCGCGAGTTGACCGGATCGGCGGTTGCGGAAGCTTTCTGCAGCGGATCGCCGCGTTTTTCGACCACGTGGACATCGTGTCCCCGTTGCGCCAGATAAATGGCGCTGAGGCTACCTGCCAAGCCTCCGCCGACGATAATGATTTTGTGCATTTCAGGCCTCTCTTGACATCTTTCCCCGAGATAAATCGGTAAGTTGCTGATTAAAAAACTCCAACATTTCTATCGGCGCCATGCCGATGGCATCGCTCTCAAGGCCGCGCGCGTACTGCGCCAGCGCCAGGCATTTCTGCGCCAGCATGGCGCAGCCCAGGCTGTAGTCGCTGCTGACCTGGCTGCTGACCGGCTCGGGCACGGGCGGTCCCGCATGGCGGCCGGGCAAGCCGGACGGCATGTTCATCAAGGCGGCCGACAGGGGGCGCAACAGGCCGGTCATGATGTCGATGGCGGCGTTCATCAGGCGCGAGCGGCGCAGGCTGCCCAGCGGCTGCTGCGCGAAATGGTGCGCCATCATGAGGAAGGTCAGTTCGTAGCAGCCTTGATACAGCTGCATCAGCGCGCGTGCCTTCTGGTCGGTCACCACGCTGCAGTCCGCGCGCGCTTCCAGCACCGGATTCTTCAATGCCGGTAGCGCCGGCTCGAACGGCTTGCCGCAGGCCGCAAACTTGCCGGCGATGGCGCGCAGCCGCTGGAAGTGCGAGGAGGCGAAATGCGGCGAATCGACGGCCACGCCTTCGCCCTGTTCCGTGACGAAGTCGATGGCGAACAGCGCGCTGTCGCGGTCGGACACTTCCAGCTGGTAGCCTGGATAGGCGCGGTTGGTCAGTTCTTTCAGGAACAAATGATGTTCGCCGCCGCGCTTGCCGCCGCCGCTTTCGAACAGGCCGGGCAGCTCGGCCAGGGCCTGGCGGATCGCGATATAGAAGGTGGCAATCGATTTGCCCGGCGTGGGAATGTAGTCGGGCCATTCGAAACGCACGAAGCGGGCCAGCACGTGTTCGGAAAATGGCTCGAACGCAAATTCCGTGTCCAGGCCGAAACGCTGGCGCGCCTGCTGGCCCAGCAGCGGGGTGCCGCCGTAAAACGGTTCGCCAAGCGCCATCAACACATTGTTCACTAATAAGTAGTGAATCATTTCTTCATGGGCGATTTCCAGCAGCGCGCCGCGCGTGCCGCTGTTGCGGCGCCGGTCTTCGGCGCCGCAGGCCAGTTCCAGCTCAGCCGGCAGCCAGCGGCCGGCCTGCACCAGCGCCGCCCCCTGCGCATAATTGGGAATGGAATAGGCGGCATACAGGTATTGCAGCATGAGCGACAGTTCCAGGTCGATGGCCTTTTTCAGCTCGTCGATCAACTCCGCCTTGCCGCCGATGGCATGCGGCGCGGCCGATTCCGGCAGCGCCGCCTTGGCCTTTGCCTCGACCTGGGTCAGGTATTTCAGGAACAGGCGCGACTTCGGCAGCGACAATTCGCGGGTGCTGGGCATGTAGTAGCTCTTGTCGCGGTTCTGCGGATCGCACATCTGCCACATCAGGCGTGCATACGTTTCGCACTTGCACTGGTCGGCCAGGCTGAAGACCTTGTCCGACATGAAGGGATACACGAGCTCGTAATAGCTCATCACATGCCGGTAGAGGAAGGCGTAGTCGACCTGTTCGGCCGGTACGTCGTCGAGGTCCCAGTCGTCGGGCAGCACGCGCACGCCGAGGTATTGTTTATCCTTGCCAGCCCCCAGCACGATGCGGGTCGCGCCCGGCTTGCACCCCGTCAGCGTCAGCGCCGTGTAGCCGTGCCCGAGCGGCGACGGTTGCTGCTCCACGGCCAGCAGCGCGCCGTCTTCCGCTTGCGCCGCCAAGGATGGGGGGGGCGCCAGCTCGCCGCGGAAGCGGCTTTGCACGGTGATGGTCTGCGGAAATACCTCGTGCTTGTTCCGGTTCGGCGCTTCCAGGTACAGCTGGTTGCTGTCCGATTGCAGCACCCAGTCGGCTTCGTCCCACTGCGCCTGCGCGCTGCCCAGGCTGAGCGAACCTGCGGCGGGGGCATGTTGCAGCGGCACGTCGAAGACGCCGTGATGGCGCCAGTAGTCGCGGTACAGCTGCTCGGGAATCCGCGCCAGCACGGTGCCGGCGCCGTCGTGCAGCAGCAGGTCGCCCAGCGCCTGCTTGCCGCCCAGGGCATGCGTGGGATGCTGTTCCGAGACGGCGCCCGCGTCGCGCGCGGTGAAGGGGATGGCGGTCGGCATGTTGAACGCGACGCGGTCCGCATGCAGTTTCACCAGCACCGGCCCCAGGCTGGCCTGGCGCGGCTGCAGCAGGCGGCCGGCCGGATAGGTGGCCAGCTCGTCGCGCCGCCACAGGCCGATGCTGCCGGCCAGGTCGTAGAACACGGGCGAGTCGGGTTTTTGCGGCGTCGACATGTTGAACAGGCAATACTGCACCGTCAGGCCCAGCACCTCGTCGTCGTCCAGGGCTTGCTGCAAGGCACGCATGCTGGCCGGCAGCGGCAGGTCCGCATTGAACAGGAAATGCGGGTCGTGCTTGGCCACGGAAAACTGGAACAGCCTGGCGCGGCCGAATTCCTCGTCCAGGAAATGTCCGCTGCGTTCCGTGATATGGCCGCTGCCGAGCCAGCGCACCGAGTGCGGCTGCGCGATGTCGGCCGTGAACAAGGTGGGCGTGTTGGGCGTGGCCAGTTTGTCGCTCAAGGTGAACTGGCCGGCGTAGATCAGCGTGGTGTCGGGCTGGGCCGGGTTGTTGTCGATCCACCTGGCGCGGTTGAACGTCGTGCGCAGATACTCGTTGTAGTGGCCCCACAGGCCCAGCTTGGCGCCCACCAGCGGGTCCTGCGTATCGACCTCGCCATCGCGCAGCTGGACGCCCGTGATCCGCGCGTTTTCCCACGAGAAATGATTGTTCCCGCCAAAATTATAGCCTGCCGCCTGGCTGAAGATGCCGTCCGGATCGGGCTTGCCCTTGGCGTTGAAGCGGGGGGCAAGCTGTTTCAGGTGCGCATGGAATTCCGCTGGCGGCCGGCTCAGGTCGACAGCTGCGCCCGCCATCGATACCGCATTCGTGGCGATATCGATGTTGCCGTGCGTATTGCGATTCCCGGTCGGCACATTGGCGCGGGCAAAACCCCGAAAATGCAGGCGGGGGAAGTCAAGTAGGCTCATGCGCGCTCGGTCGAGGAAGTGATGAAGGTATCGTTCGCGGCAGCGACGTCCTCCCGTTGATCTAGCCGCTGCAGCAACAGGCCGCTGGCTTGCTTGGCGCTGATCAGGCTGCCTTCCATCCAGCCGCAATGCGCGGTATAGGCATCCGAGCAGGAGATGATGCCGTCCCGGTGCAGCAGGACGGCAGGGTGCTCGGCTTCCGCCTCCACGCAAAACTCGACGCCATGCGGCCAGAACTTGTGGAAGTGCGCCTTGATCTGCGGCAGCGGCTGGCCATCGAGCGGCAGGACTTCTTCCAGGTGGCTGCGGACACGCTCCAGGTACACGTCTTCACCGAGTTCCAGGCTGTCGCGCCAGTAGGTGGCGCTTTTGCTGTCGGTGTAGAACAGCACATACTTGTCGCTCTTGAAGTAGATCTTGCGCAGGGGGTTGGCCGCCATCAGCACCTTGTCGGTCAGCCCCAGCGCGTCCCACCAGGCCGTGTCGAAGGTGAAGAATCCCTTGAACAGCGGCAGCGAGTCGTATTGGAACGGACTCCAGGCGGCGGGGAAGTCCAGGTTCAGGCGCGGCATGGCGGACGGCGGGATGGTCATCACCAGATGGCGCGTGCGGTGCATCTGCGTGTCGCCGTGGTGGCTGAAGGCGAGCACATGCTCGGCGCCGGATTTTTCAACGGACAGCAAGCGGTGTTCGAGCCGGAATTCCACCCCGGCGGCCTGGGCCTGGTGCTGCAACTGGCATAGCAACTCGTGGTAGCCGTCGGTGGCATAGCGCCACTGGTTGGCGGCGTTTTCCGTAAAGTGCTGCGTTTCCGGGTGCTTCTTGATGATGTCGTAGGCCATGGCAGCCGACACCATCGGCAGCAGCAGGGCGTCATAGCCGGTCGCCTTGATGATGTGGGTGGCCTTGGCGGCGCCCAGGTAATGGCAGACGAACTCGAGGAAGGAGTCGTTCGGATGCTCTTTCAGCATCGGGCTCAGGCCATCCAGCGTTGCCTTCAGCTCGTCCAGCATGCTGTCGTGGGAGATGACCTCGGTGAATGGGTAGACGGCATGCGGCAGTCCGCTGCCCTGCATCAGTTGCTGGAAATGCGGATGCAGCTGCGGCGAGTAGCGTGCGGCGCCGAGTTCGGCGATTTCCTCGCCATCTATTTTTCGCGACTGGATGCGGCCGCCTACGGTGGCATTCAGGTCGAAGACCCGGATGCGCAGGTGCCTGTTGGCGGCGGCGTCGATCAGGCGGTTGGCGCAAGTCAAGCCTCCTATGCCGGCGCCAACGATGCAAATGTCAGAATACGTGCTCATACGAAATTCCTTTTTAACGTTCATTAATCAAAAAGCTGCAAAATCGCTAGCAAAAGCTTCCCCAGCACGTGCAGGCAAGGGAGGGGGAACGCAGGGTGTTACCGCACTTGGCGAGCGCTATCGGCTGGGAAATGAAGAGCCTGGCGAGAACTGGCGTTGTGTCTGGAATGGTCGATTCTTGGCAGCAGAGTTTCTGTTTCAAATCAAAGATGGCACCGACAGTAGCCCAGGCGTCGGGCAGTCAATTTGATAAATATCAATGTAGTTGTCGTTCGGCGTTGCGTCCTTGTCGACGCGGCGAGGCAGGCGGGATGGCGGCGGCAGTGCGCCGGGCAGGGGCAGGGCGGTCTGGAATGCGGTGCGGTGCGGCTTCGCCAGCCGCTGCGCGAGTGTCGCCGTTTGCCGATGGCGCCGGGACCTGCAATGGATCCTGGCGCCATCGGCGCTGGCTTGGTCTGCTTTTTACTTTACTGCCGGCGCCCGTCAGAAATCCACGGCGGCCGACAGTTGCACGCTGCGGGGCGCCGATTGCGAGACGGTGCCATACGAGGCCACGCCGGCCCAGTAATGGCGGTCGAACGCGTTCATCAGGCCGGCGCGCAAGGTCGTTGCCTTGCCGGCGAGGGTCGTGCGGTAGCGCAAGCCCAGGTCCACCTTGGTCCATGACGGCACCGACTGCAGATTCGTCTGGTCCACATACTGCCTGCCGGTGTAGCTGACGGCGCCCGTGGCCGTCAGGCCCGGCCAGTACGGCACATCCCATTCGCCCCCCAGGTTGGCCATGGAGGTGGGCACGCCCACGGGGCGCTTGCCCATGGTGGCGGCGTTGTTGGTCCTCACCAGGCGGCCGTCGAGCAAGGTGATGCCGGCCAGCAGGCGCACGGCCTTGCTGGCGGCGCCCGACAGGTTCAGCTCCAGGCCGCGGTTGCGCTGCTCGCTGTCCATGCTGTACACCTTGCCATACAGCTGGCCGCTGGGTTTGCTCACCTGGAACACGGCCAGGGTCGCCAGCACCACGCCGAAATCGGCCTTCGTGCCCACTTCATACTGCTTGCTCCTGTAGGGCGCAAACACCTGGCCTGCGTTGTCGGCGATGTTCGGCGCGATATCGCCCTTGCTCAAGCCCTCGATATAGTTCGCGTACAGCGACACGTGGCGCAATGGCTTGACGACGATGCCGGCCAGCGGCGTCAGGGCGCCCTGCTTGTAGTGCGTGGTCTGCGCGCCGGTCGTCGCATGGTAGTTTTTCGCTTCGACCAGCTGGCGGCGCACGCCCAGAGTCAGCTGCACGCGCTGGTCCAGCATGTCCAGGGTATCGGCCACGGCCAGGCTGGACAGCGTGGAGGCGGACAGCTTCGGCGCGCGGGCCGGCGCGGCAATGCCGGGGTCGGCCACGGCGACAGGGTGGTAGATATTCGAGGCGATCAGCTTGCCGGAATTGCTCACGCTGCCAAATTCGTCCTGGTAGACATTGCCCATCACGACCAGCGCATGCCCGACGCCGCCCGTGCGAAAGCGCGCGCGCACGCCCGTGTCCGCACTGGCGCGCCGCACGCGGAATTTCCAGTTCATGGGCGTGACCGTCATGTCGCCGGCCGCGCTGGTAATGCTCGGCGTCTGGTCCGAATAGCGCGACACGTCGGAGCGCGTGCCGCCCACGTCGGCAAACACCGTGACGTTGTCGTTCAGGTCGTATTCGACCTTGCCCAGGGTGGCCAGGTCGTTGGACTTCCACCAGCCCCAGGACTGGGCGATGTTGCGGCGGCCATCGGGCGCTTGCGGCACCGGCAGGCGCGCGGCCACGAGGAAGGGGCGCGTGGGCGCGTCGATCCACTGGTATTGCTCGATCACGTCGAGCGAGGCGCGCAGCCGCTGTCCCTGGTAATCGAGGGCGACGGCCGCCACTTCCGCGCGCGACGTCTGGTGGTCGAGCGGCGTCTTGCCCTGGCGGTGCAAGCCATTGAAGCGCACGCCGAAACGCCTTTCCTCGCCGAAGCGGCGGCTGACGTCGATGGCCGCGCCAGCCTGCGAGCCCGTGCCGTAATCGACGCTCAGGCGCGTCAGGTCGCGCGGCAGCGAGCGTTTCGGCACGGCGTTGACGACGCCGCCCACGCCGCCGTTCGGCGACATGCCGTACAGCAAGGCGGCCGGTCCCTTGAGCACTTCCACGCTCTGCAGGTATTCCGTGAACAGGTGGTAGTTGGGCGAGACGCCATACACGCCGTCAAACGCCACTTCGCTCAGATTGCCCTCGTTGAGGGGAAAGCCGCGGATGAAGAAGGAATCCGTGACGCCGCCGATCTGGCCCGTGAAGCGCGTGGACGGGTCGCCGCCCAGCACCTCGGCCAGGGTCAGCGCCTGCTGGTCCAGCATGCGCTGGCTGGTGTAGCTGGTGACGCTGAACGGCGTGTCGAGCAAGTCTTTTTCGCCCAGCATGCCGGCGCGCGCGCTTTTGGCGATCTGCCCGCCGGCGTCCGCTTCGGCCTGTCCGTTGACCAGCACGGTGGCGAGCGGGGCGGATGCATCGGCCGCCGCCTGGGCGATCGCCTGCGGCGTCACGCTGGCGACGAGCAGGCCGGCGACGATCAGCCGGGTGGTGAGGTGGGGGTGGACGAGTCGGGAATCTGGAATGGGCATCAGGGGCAGGCGTATAAAGTTGATAGGGAGGAATTGCACACGGGCTATTATAAATGAGAATCATTACGATTTATAATGGTTGGCATAGTCATTGCCGCCACGGCCGCGTACATGCCGCGCGCGTGCCTGGAGGGCATTTCAGCGCGGAAAATGGCCATCCTGGGCCTTCAGATCCGGATATTTGCTGTCTTATATAAGATTCGTCGCCATCGGATACACAAACAGCGGCAGGACAGTCTAAAATACGCGGTGGGCAAGCACGGCGTCACCGCCGGCACACTAGCCGTCCAAAGCAAGGCTAACCGTCCTGTGTTTGGAATGAAGAAAGTTAACCACCAGGCATCACCGCATACAAGGGAATGAACATGGCAACACAAAAATCCAAAATCATCTACACGCTGACTGACGAGGCGCCGCTGCTCGCGACGTATTCCCTGCTGCCAATCATCAAAAAATTCACCGCGCCGGCTGGCGTGGACGTGGTCGCCAGCGATATTTCGGTGGCGTCGCGTGTACTGGCTGAATTTCCCGAATTCCTGACGGACGCGCAAAAAGTCCCGAACACCCTGGCTGAACTGGGCAAATTGACCCAGAATCCGGACACCAACATCATCAAGCTGCCGAACATCAGCGCCTCGCAAGGCCAGTTGATCGCCTGCGTGCGCGAATTGCAAGGCCGTGGCTACAAGCTGCCGGATTACCCGGAAGATGCGAAGACGGACGAAGAGAAGGCCTTGAAGGCCCGCTACGGCAAGTGCATCGGCAGCTCGGTCAACCCGGTCTTGCGCGAAGGCAATTCCGACCGCCGCGCGCCGAAGGCCGTCAAAGAGTATGCGCGCAAGCACCCGCATTCGATGGGCGAGTGGAGCCAGTCGTCGCAAACCCACGTCTCGCACATGCACCATGGCGACTTCTACCATGGCGAAAAATCGCTGACCCTGGAAAAGGCGCGCGATGTCAAGATGGAACTGGTCACGGCCTCGGGCAAGACCATCGTGCTGAAACCGAAGGTTTCCCTGCAAGCCGGTGAAATCATCGACAGCATGTTCATGAGCAAGAAAGCGCTGCTGGAGTTCTACGAGAAGGAAATCGACGACGCCTTCAAGACGGGCGTGATGTTCTCGCTGCACGTCAAGGCGACCATGATGAAGGTCTCGCACCCGATCGTGTTCGGCCACTGCGTGCGCATTTTCTACAAGGACGCGTTCGCCAAGCACGCTGAACTGTTCGACAAGCTGGGCGTGAATGTCAACAATGGCATGAGCAACCTGTACGACAAGATCGACACCCTGCCGGCGTCGCAAAAGGATGAGATCCTCAAGGACCTGCACGCCTGCCACGCGAATCGTCCGGAACTGGCCATGGTCGATTCGGCCAAGGGCATCACCAATTTCCATTCGCCGAACGACATCATCGTCGATGCGTCGATGCCAGCCATGATCCGTATCGGCGGCAAGATGTGGGGCGCCGATGGCCGTCCGAAAGACGTCAAGGCAGTCATGCCGGAATCGACTTTCGCGCGCATCTACCAGGAAATGATCGGCTTTTGCAAATGGCATGGCAACTTCGATCCGAAGACCATGGGCACCGTGCCGAACGTGGGCCTGATGGCGCAGCAAGCGGAAGAATACGGTTCGCACGACAAGACGTTCGAAGTGCCGGAAGGCGGCATCGCCAACATCACCGACCTGGAAACGGGTGAAGTGCTGCTGACGCAAACGGTGGAAGAGGGCGACATCTGGCGCATGTGCCAGGTCAAGGACGCGCCGATCCGCGACTGGGTCAAGCTGGCCGTCACGCGCGCGCGCAACTCGGGCATGCCTGCCGTGTTCTGGCTCGATTCCTACCGTCCGCACGAGAACGAAGTCATCAAGAAGGTACAGGTTTACCTGAAGGAGCACGACACCAAGGGCCTGGACATCCAGATCATGTCGCAGACGCGCGCCATGCGCTACACGCTGGAACGCGCCTTCCGCGGCCTGGACACCATCTCGGTGACCGGCAACATCCTGCGCGACTACCTGACCGATCTGTTCCCGATCCTGGAACTGGGCACGTCCGCCAAGATGCTGTCGATCGTGCCATTGATGGCCGGTGGCGGCATGTACGAGACGGGCGCCGGCGGTTCGGCGCCGAAGCACGTCAAGCAACTGGTGGAAGAAAACCACCTGCGCTGGGATTCGCTGGGCGAGTTCCTGGCCCTGGCCGTGTCGCTGGAAGACATGGGCATCAAGACGGGCAATGCGAAGGCCAAAATCCTCGCGAAAACCCTCGATGAAGCCACCGGCAAGCTGCTGGACAACAACAAGTCGCCATCGCCACGCACCGGCGAACTCGACAACCGCGGCAGCCATTTCTACCTGGCCATGTACTGGGCGCAAGCTCTGGCCACGCAGAAGGACGATGCGGAACTGGCAGCGCATTTCGCGCCATTGGCCAAGGCCCTGGCCGAGAACGAAGAAAAGATCGTCGCCGAGCTGAAAGCAGTACAAGGCAAGGAAACGGATATCGGCGGCTACTACCTGCCAGATCCGGCGAAGACGGAAGCGGTCATGCGTCCTAGCGCCAGCCTGAATGCCGTGCTGGACACCATCTGATGCAGTCCTGACAGGCAGTAAGTTCTTTGCTGCCTGACAAAAAACAACGCCGCCGGAAGCGATTCCGGCGGCGTTTTTCATTGGCTCTGTCCTCGGAAAATAGGGGAAATGCCGGAATCTTCTCTTGGCAGTGCTGTCTGACTCTGCATACT
>NZ_JCAQAV010000041.1:0-52053 GCF_059617925.1 Janthinobacterium sp. JF4
ATCCCCGACCCCTTGGATGTCGACCAAGTATTCTAACCAGCTGAACTAACCGCCCGTAAAACTTTTTTGATCATTGTATTTCAAATGACCGCTTGCGGCTTGCGCCAGCTTAAAAACCATCTACTGCCAAATTCTGGTGGGCGGTGAGGAATTCGAATCCCCGACCCCTTGGATGTCGACCAAGTATTCTAACCAGCTGAACTAACCGCCCCGAAGACCAGCATTATAGAGAGGCTTTCCCGGAATGACAAGGGCTGTTTTACAGGAAACTTTAATCTGTTTTTCATCCGCTTCCCGGGCGTCAGCCCTCTTTATACAGAGTCGGCCCGGCACACGCGGAATGCCGCTAGAATCGCGGCATGAACTCCACCCTATTCGCCTGGCTGAAAACCCTGAGCCGCATCTGCGGTTTTGAAACGGCCGACACCTTCCCGCCCGGCCACCCATATGCGCGCACGCGTTGGGACGCCGCGTATTTCGATATCGCCTCCGACGTGAAGCCCGACGAGATCGAACGGCGCATCTGCGCGGCCATCGCCAACACGCCGAGCGTCTTCGCCTACATCACCAACCCCACGCCGCGCATGCAGCGCGCGCTGCTGAACGTGATCCACGACCGGCTGCGGCGCCAGCCGGGCGCGGGCGCCACGGACCTGGTCTTGTTATTGATCAATGCCTACGCCAGCGACCACGTCGCGGAAGCCGTGCCCGGCCTGCGCACCCTGATCCACAACACGGAGCACGAAGACACGAATCTGCGCGTGCACGCCATCCTGGAATTGCTGGTGGGTACGCCACGGGGACTCGATGTAATCGACATGTAGTCGTCACGCATGATTCGCGGGAACATAGCGCGCCCGCAAACGCATGAACGGCGTTTCCACCAATGCATATAAAAGCCAGCCCGTGGCGATGCTCAGAATAATCATCATCAGCATGGCCGGCAGGCTGTCCGGCCCGTAACCAATATCCTGCATGATCGGGCGCAGCAAAATGCACAACTGCTTGTGCAGCAAATAAATCGCATACGACCACAGGGCCAGACTGGCCGCGCCCGGCACGCGCAGTTTATACAGCGCACTGGCGGGACTCAGCGCCGCGATCAGCAGCAGAGTAAAACTGGCGGCCAGGGCCGGATAGCCGAGCACGGTCACCCAATAACCATAGTGATCGGTGAGAAACACGTAAAACATCAGCGCCGTAGCGGCGATTCCCGCCAGCAAGGTGGGGTTGCCATGGGATGTCAGGCGCGCCCAGGCAGCCGGATGGTGATTCTTCAGCAGCGCCAGCGCCACGCCCGCCACCAGCTCGTCGAAGCGGCACCACGACGCGTAATAAATATACTTGTAATAGCCGAGGCCGCCGCGCGGCAGGTGCACGTACTCATCCCACAAATAGGCCCGCACCAGCATGCCGACGATAAAGCTGGCGGCCACGGCCAGCCACGCCCACAGCAGCGACTTGCGGCACGCCGCAATCAACAATGCCACGGCTGGCAGCAGCACATAGAATTGCTCTTCCACGCACAGCGACCACGCATGCGAAAACGCCGTGCCCGGCGTCAGATTGATGTTTTGCGTAAAGCTCAGGAATTTCCACAGGGGCAGCAGCGCGCTATCGCCGCGAAACGCGGGCCACAAATAATACAGGGCCAGCACGACATAGAAACTGGGCAAGGTGCGCAGAAAGCGCCGCGCATAGAAGCGCGGCAAGGAAAAGCCGTGTTCGCTGCGCAAGGCCGCGAAGATCTGGTTGCCGATCAGATAGCCGCTGAGGGCAAAGAACAGGTCCACGCCCACCCAACCGATTTCGCCCCAGAAGCCAAACGCCCCGCCCTCGCTGACGAACAGCAAATAATGGTTCATGAAGACGAGCACGATGGCCAGCGCGCGCAAGGTATCGAGGCCGTACAGGCGGGAAGGATGAGACGTACTGGACATGGAATCGGCAAGGGAAAACAACGGTGGCGCCGATCATGCCACGCCACACGCTGCCATGGCCAACTTTTTACAGGCGGCCACGGCGAATCCCGCTAAAATATGCCGACCCCGCTTTCCCTTCCCTGATACCAATAGGATATGTCCAGCATGAGCAGCGCACTCCACTTCAAGTCCATCAACTACACGGGCCAGGGCAACGGCCCGCGCCTGATCGTCACCGGCGCCGTGCACGGCAATGAAACCTGCGGCACCAAGGGTATTCAACGCGTGATGGCTGAACTCGACAGCGGCGCCCTCTCCATCGTGGCCGGCAGCGTCACTTTCGTGCCCATCACCAACCCGCTGGCCTATGCCAAGGGCGTGCGCAGCGGCGACCGCAACCTGAACCGCAACCTGTTCCCCAACGACAATCCGCAGGATTTCGAAGACCGCATCGCCAACTGGCTGTGCCCGCTGTTGGGCCAGCACGACGTGCTGCTCGACTTGCACTCGTTCAATGCCGACAGCCAGCCTTTCGTCATGGTGGGGCCGCGCAACAACGATGGCCCGCTGCAACCGTTTCAGCACGAAGACAAGGAGCGCGCGCTGGCGCGCCGCCTGGGCGTGCGCCGCTTCGTCGATGGCTGGCTGCATGCGTATGGCCAGGGCGTGCAGCGCCGCCTGGGCAATAGCGACCAGGTAGGCCTGGTCTTGCGCTATGGCGTGGGCACCACCGAATACATGCGCTCGACGGGCGGCTATGCCCTGACCCTGGAATGCGGCCAGCACGCCGACCCGACCGCGCCGGACGTGGCCTACCGCGCCATCAAGAATACGCTGGCCTTCCTCGGCGTCATTGATGCGCCGCAACCGGAAGCGATTGCCGACGCCGACATGGAAGCGCTGAACATGGTCGTCGTGCACGACAAGCTGCATGCAAGCGACCGCTTCATCAAGACCTGGTCCAGCTTTGACAAGGTCAAACAGGGTGATCAAATCGGCGTGCGCGCGGACGGCACGCCCGTGACGGCCGAATTCGACGCCTACATCCTCTTCCCGGACGTCAACGCGCAAGCCAATGCCGAGTGGTATTACCTGGCGCGGGTGGCCAGCAGCTTTTGATTACTCTTAGTGGCCGACCGACTTGGAGAACAAGTTAATGACGAGCACGCCGGCAATGATCAGCCCCAGGCCGATCAAGGCTGGCGTATCGAGGCTTTGCTTGAACCAGAACCAGCCGACGGCGGAAATGAGCACGATGCCCACGCCGGACCAGATCGCATACACGATGCCAGTAGGAATGACCTTCAAGGTCAGGGACAAGCACCAGAAGGCGATGCTGTAGCCGACCACGGTGATGATGCTGGGCCACAAGCGGCTGAAGCCGTCGGATGCCTTCAAGGCGCTGGTGGCGATCACTTCGGCGATGATGGCGATGGCAAGGTAGAAATACGTCATGGCGAGACTCATGCTGGCATCCTTTATTGAGGGCTGAGCAGTTTCAAGCCCAGGATGCCCGACACGATCAGGGCGATGCAGGCAATGCGCGCGGCGCTGGCCGGTTCGCCCAGCACCATGATGCCGAAGATGGCCGTGCCGACGGTGCCGATGCCCGTCCAGATGGCGTACGCCGTGCCCAGCGGCAAGGTGCGCAAGGCCAGGCCCAGCATCACCACGCTGCCCAGCATGGAAATGGCGGTCAATACGGAGGGCACGAGGCGGGTAAAGCCGGCACTGTATTTGAGGCCGATGGCCCAGCCGATTTCCAGCAAACCGGCCAGTACCAAGATGATCCACGCCATACACACTCTCCTGAGGCGGCAGGGTCGTCCCCGCCATGCAGCCCCCACATCGAGCAGGGTCGTCCCCACAGGAGCAAAAGGAAAAAGTATACCATTGGGTAAAAACTCTTGCCCCAAGCACACTATCGCCAGTGCGGCCCCTGTATTCGAAAGTTGCCAAAAAACAT
Organism: Janthinobacterium sp. JF4; assembly: GCF_059617925.1. Taxonomy (NCBI): domain Bacteria; kingdom Pseudomonadati; phylum Pseudomonadota; class Betaproteobacteria; order Burkholderiales; family Oxalobacteraceae; genus Janthinobacterium; species Janthinobacterium sp. JF4. Next base: position 3,889 of record NZ_JCAQAV010000041.1, read on the forward strand.
GCACTTGGCGGCATAATTGCCGCATCCATACACTCTCGGGAACAATGATGCTGCTTCTGGCCCAGATTCTTACCGCCCTCATCCTGCTGCTGCACGTCTACATCGCGCTGCTGGAAACCGTGCTGTTCGACGCGCGCGGACGCAAGGTGTTTGGCCTGTCGAAGGAAAAAGCGGAGATCGTGCGTCCCGCCATGTCGAACCAGGGGTGCTACAACGGCTTTCTCGTCGCCGCGCTGGCGCTGGGCTTTTTTCACCCGGACACGGCCATCGCTGATGCGTTCACCGTGTTCGGCCTGGCGTGCATCGCCGTGGCCGGCGTGTGGGGTGCAGCGACCGTCATGACGCGCATCCTCTACCTGCAAACGGTGCCTGCCGTCATCGCCTTGCTGCTGTTCCACTTCGCCTGATAGCTGCCAGGGCGGCCCTGCTTGAAAAATCCACGCTGCCAGCACCTTGTTTACTTATATCGCAAAATACCGATATTGAAATTAACAAAAGACGAACCATATATCGTCTACAGACGAACATCGATCAGGAGAAACACCATGGACATCGACGCCATCCACAAGGCGCTGGCCAATCCCGTGCGGCGACAGATCCTGCAATGGCTGAAGGAGCCGCAGCAGCATTTCGCCCAGCAAGAGCATCCGCTCGACTTCGGCGTCTGTGCCGGACTGATCGACCGCAAGCTGGGTCTGTCGCAATCGACGGTCTCGGTCCACCTGACCACCTTGCAAAAGGCCGATTTGATTTCAGCCAGGAAAGTTGGCCAATGGAGCTTTTTTAAACGTAATGAAGCCACCCTCCAGGCTTTTCTGCAGCACATGCAGCAAGGTTTGTAACCGCAGCCCCATCCATATCGCCGTCCGCGGCACTCTCGACAGGAAAGATAGCAACCATGGCAACCTTATTCGACCCTATCACCATTGGTGGCCTGCAACTGAAAAACCGCATCATCATGGCGCCCCTGACGCGTTCGCGCGCCGGTAATCCGGGCCGCGTGCCCAACGCCCTGATGGCCGAGTACTACACGCAGCGCGCGTCGGCCGGCATGATCATCTCGGAAGCGACGGCCGTCACGCCGCAGGGCGTGGGCTATGCCGACACGCCGGGCATCTGGTCCGAGGAACAGGTCGAAGGCTGGAAACACATCACCGAGGCCGTGCATGACGCAGGCGGCCTGATCGTGCTGCAACTGTGGCATGTGGGCCGCATTTCCGCCCCCGTCTTCCTCGATGGCGACTTGCCCGTGGCGCCCAGCGCCGTCAAGCCGGCCGGCCACGTCAGCCTGTTGCGCCCGAAACAGGAATTCGTCACGCCGCGCGCGCTCGATACGGAAGAAATCCCCGGCATCGTGGCAGCCTACCGCCTGGGCGCCGAGAATGCGAAAAAAGCCGGTTTCGACGGCGTGGAAATCCATGGCGCCAATGGTTATTTGCTCGACCAGTTCCTGCAAGACAGCACCAACCTGCGCACCGATAACTATGGCGGCTCGATTGAAAACCGCGCCCGCCTGATGCTGGACGTGACGGACGCGTGCATAGCCGTGTGGGGCGCGAACCGGGTCGGCATGCATCTGGCACCGCGCCGCGATGCGCACGACATGGGCGATTCCGACCCGCGCGCCACCTTCGGCTATGTGGCACGCGAACTGGGCAAGCGCGGCATCGCTTTCATCTGCGCCCGCGAAGCGCTCGGTGACGACCGCCTGGGCCCCTACCTGAAGCAGGAATTTGGCGGCGTGTACATTGCCAACGAGAAAATGGACAAGGCGGCGGCCGAAGCCTTGCTGGCCAAGGGCGAAGCCGATGCCGTGGCCTTTGGCTTGTGGTTCATCGCCAACCCGGACCTGCCCATCCGCCTGCACAGCGACGCACCCTTGAATCCGCTGAATCCGGATACCCTGTACGCGCCCGATGCGGCCGGCTACACGGACTACCCGGCACTGGCGGCACTGGCTTAAACAGCGCTCGGGGCGACAGCAGCGGCAGGTCGTCGCTGTTGCCTGCCCTTCAGCGCCATCGGCGCCGTGCCGGCCTGGCCGGACGGCGCGCCTGCACGCTGCTGAAGACGCGGCGTATCACCTCGACCGGTACCGCGTGCTCACGCAAATAGGCGGTCGCCACCGTCCGTCCCAGGGCGTGATGGAAAGCGACGCCCCGCTCGACGAGCTCGGCCATCACTTTGTCCGTTCGCACATGCTCCCCCTTTACATCGTCGATACTGTTTTTCATGCCATGGCTCCCTGTCGGGTGGATCAACACTGCATCAAGTTTTGACCACATGGTGCGCATTTAGTGCCCTACACAGCGGCAAAGCATCGTTAAAATAGCGGCAGCAACAGCCTCGACACCGCATGAATAGCGGCCTCGGCTGCTTGTCGCCATCGCCAGCCCCGTATAGAATGCCTGCGCAGAATTTTTGCTTCAAGGAAAATGGCCAGCAGCGCCATCCGATTAAGAACAGTGTCACTGAAGGGTATCAATGGACGATTTATTTGTACAAGCGGGCGACTTGCCGACCTGGCACCAGCGCTGCGCGCTGCGCGTGCTGCAGCTGTTCGGCTGGCGCATGCGCTTCCGTCCCCTGCCAGGGCCGCGCGGCATCGTCGTCGTCTACCCGCACACGTCCAACTGGGATTTCATGGTGGGCCTGTTCGGCAAATGGGCGCTGTCCCTGCCGTTCCGCTGGCTGGCCAAGGATTCCCTGTTCCGCGGCCCGATGGGCAAGGTGCTGCGCTACCTCGGTGGCGAACCCGTCGACCGCAGCACCACCAGCGGCACGATCGGGCGCCAGGCCGAACGCATGCTGGCCGCCGACTGGTACTGGCTGGCCATCACGCCGGAAGCGACGCGCAGCTACCGTCCGAACTGGAAAAGCGGCTTTTACCACCTGGCGCTGGCCGCCAAGGTACCGCTGTTGCTGGTCTATATCGACTACCCGAACAAGGTGCTGGGCGTCGTCGACCATATCTACTTGACGGGCGACAAGGAGGCCGACATGGCGGCCATCGCCGCCGTGTATGCGGGCCACCAGGGCTTGCACCCGGAAAAGGCGGCGCCCATCGTGCTGTCCGACAAGCGCCCTGGCGCTTAAGCTAGCCCCAGCAACACCACGCCGGCGGCCGTCAAGGCCACGCCGGCCCCACGCAGCATGCGCTCGGCCAGCACCTGGCCGACGAAACGCCCCGTACACAGCAAGACAGCCGAGGCCAGCATGAAGCCGCATGCGGCCGCTGTTGCCGGCAATTCCTGGCCATGCGCATTGCCATGCGCCAATGCAAACAGGCCCACCAATCCCATGCCGAGCCAGTTCGGCAAGGCCAGCGCCAGCGCGATGGCCAGCCCCACCAGCGCCACCGTGGCGGCGATACCCGTTTCCAGCCCGGGCACCGTCAAGCCCGCCATACCGGCCAGCGCGCCGAGCAGCATCATGCCGAGAAAAGTGGCGCTCTGGCCCAGCCCGCGGCGCTGCTGGCCGCCCCAGATGCCCACGCCCAGCATGGCCAGCAAATGGTCGATGCCCGTGAACGGATGGGCGAAACCGGCCAGGAAGCCTGCGCTCTCGCCATGACCGGGGTGGGCCATGGCGGGCAAGGCCAGCAGGTACAAGGCCGCCACGGCGGCTGTTTTCTTCATCAGTCTTGCGCTCATTGCAGCTCCTTGCCTGGTTGATCGAGCAAACCTTGCTCGCGGATAAAATCGATGACCACCTGCACGCCGTCGCCGCTGCGCAGGTTGGTGAACACGAAGGGGCGCTCGCCGCGCATGCGCTTGGCGTCCTGCGCCATCACATCCAGGTTGGCGCCCACATACGGCGCCAGGTCCGTCTTGTTGATGATCAACAAATCGGAACGCGTAATGCCGGGCCCGCCCTTGCGCGGGATTTTTTCGCCACCGGCCACGTCGATCACGTAAATGGTGAGATCCGACAATTCCGGGCTGAAGGTAGCGGCCAGGTTATCGCCGCCCGATTCGACCAGGATCAAATCGAGATGCGGAAAATCTGCCTGCATGCGCGCGATGGCTTCCAGGTTGATGGACGCGTCTTCGCGGATGGCCGTGTGCGGGCAGCCGCCCGTTTCCACGCCCATCAGGCGCTCGGCCGGCAAGGCATCGGCGCGCAGCAGGATTTCCATGTCTTCCTTGGTGTAGATGTCGTTCGTGATGACGGCCATGTCGTAGCGCTCACGCATGCCCTTGCACAGCATTTCGCACAGGGCCGTCTTGCCCGAGCCGACGGGCCCGCCGATGCCCACGCGCAGGGGATTGGAGGTGATTGATGTCATTTTTTGCTCTCTCATAAAATTTTCAGGAACGGTACAGGCGGCTGTACTGCACTTCGTGCCGCATCGACAGCAGCGACAGGCCGGGCGCCCAGTTGCCCATCTCGTCGTCTGGTAACGTCTGCGCCGTCAGGGCCGCCGCTTCCAGCTCGGGGCGCAGCGACAGCAATAGCCGCTGGCCCGCCACCTGCCCCAGCGGCACGGATTTCACGCAGACGAGCACCTGGTTTTCCGCCCACGCAAACAGCATGGCCAGCAGCGCCTCTTCGCGCGGAATCGCCAGTGCCGCCACGGCGCAGGCATAGGCCGTGGGCAGGGCCACTTCCGGCTGGCCCTGCAGCATGTCGATCAAGACGCCGTCGGCCACGCCCAGCTCGGCCAGCAATTTGGTCAATGAATAGCCCATCTGGATGGTCTCGGCGCGAAATTCCGCCGTGTCGCGCGAAGCGATGAAACGCTCGCTCCAGCGCTGCACGGCGCACAGATCCTGCGCTGCGAACGCCTGCATCAAGCGCCAGCACAAAGGCGCTTCCCAGCGCGCCACCACCAAGGTCAGATGCTGGGCGATCCAGTCGCGCGCCGTGGCCGCATCGTCCACCAGGCCCGATTCGAGCGCCGCTTCCAGCCCCTGCGAATAGCTGTAGGCGCCGATCGGCAAGGCCGGGCTGGCGAACTGCAGCAGATGCAGCAGGGCCGACGCCTGCATCATGCGGCGCCTGGCACGTCGTCGGGACGGTGGATCTTCTGCCGCAGCGGCACGGGCGCCAGCAAGTGCTGGCCGTGGCCGTCGTGGTGGCCATGGCCGCCGCCATACGCGCCCGCCTCCGGCTCGAACGGCGCGCTTTCTTCCGTCACCGTCGCCTGCAAGCCTTCCAGCATTTCCTTCAATACGACATCCTTGCGGATGCGCAAAAAGCCGTCGCCCACCTGCGCCTGCGTGTGCCGATTCCCCAGATGAAAAGCGCAGCGCAGCAGGGTGTGGGCGTCCGCGCAGCGCACCAGGTAGGTCGGCTCGCGCGCGGCGACGATCCGCACCACCTGCCCTTCCGGCCCCGTCATGCGCTCGCCGTCGCGCAGCACCGTGCCGCGCACGGTGAACACGGCCACGTCGTCGCCATTCGACAGCACGGCGCGCAACCGGCATTTTTCGCGCTGGTCGTAGGGCAGCACGAGTTGCGCGAACGGCGCGCGTTCATCGCCAGGTGCCAGCTTGGTATGCAATGTGAGCATGCTTGTCTCCTGCTTAAAATAGAAAATAGCGCTGCGCCATGGGCAGCACGGCGGCCGCCTCGCACACGAGCAACTGGCCGTCGGCGCGCACGGCGTAGGTTTCCGGGTCCACTTCCATGTGCGGCGTGGCGCTGTTATGGATCATGTCGTGCTTGCGCAAGCCGCGCATGTTTTTCACGCCGATGACGGATTTGTTGAGTTTGAGCTGATGGCCGATATCGAGCTCGTAGGCCGCCTGCGACACGAACGTGAACGACTTTTTCAGGCCGCCGCCGAAGGCGCCGAACATCATGCGGTAGTGCACGGGCTGCGGCGTGGGAATCGAGGCGTTCGGGTCGCCCATCTGCGCGGCCGCGATCATGCCGCCCTTTAAAATCATCGACGGCTTGACGCCGAAGAAGGCCGGCTTCCACAGCACGATGTCGGCGATCTTTCCCGCCTCGATGGAGCCGACCACGTGCGATATTCCGTGCGTGATGGCCGGGTTGATCGTGTACTTGGCGATATAGCGCTTGGCGCGGAAATTGTCGCTGCGCGCCGTGTCGGGTGCCAGCGGCCCCCGCTGCACCTTCATCTTGTGCGCCGTCTGCCAGGTGCGCATGATCACTTCGCCCACGCGGCCCATGGCTTGCGAATCGGACGACATCATCGAGATGGCGCCGATGTCGTGCAAAATATCTTCGGCGGCGATGGTTTCGCGGCGGATGCGCGACTCGGCAAACGCCACGTCTTCGGCAATCGCCGGGTCCAGGTGGTGGCACACCATCAGCATGTCCAGGTGCTCGTCGAGCGTGTTGACGGTGAATGGGCGCGTCGGATTGGTCGACGAGGGCAGCACGTTGGCCTGTCCCACGGCGGCGATGATGTCGGGCGCATGGCCTCCGCCCGCCCCTTCCGTGTGAAACGTGTGGATGGTGCGGTCCTTGAAGGCGGCCAGCGTGTGTTCGAGAAAACCGCCCTCGTTGAGGGTATCGCTGTGCAGCGCCACCTGCACGTCCATGCGGTCGGCCACCGACAGGCAATTGTCGATGGCGGCCGGGGTGCTGCCCCAGTCTTCATGCAATTTGAGGCCGATGGCGCCCGCGCGCACCTGCTCCTCCAGCGGCAGCGGTAAACTGACGTTGCCCTTGCCCATGAAGCCCAGGTTCATGGGAAAGGCGTCGGCGGCGGCCAGCATGGCGTGCAAGTGCCACGGCCCCGGCGTGCACGTGGTGGCTGCCGTGCCGACGGCCGGTCCCGTGCCGCCACCCAGCATGGTGGTCACGCCGCTCATCAGGGCTTCCTCGATCTGTTGCGGGCAGATGAAGTGGATATGCGTGTCGACGCCGCCAGCCGTGACGATCAGGCCTTCGCCGGCGATGATCTCGGTGGCGCCGCCGATGGGCAAGGTCACGCCGGGCTGGATATCCGGGTTGCCCGCCTTGCCGATGCCGAAGATCAGCCCATTTTTCAAGCCGATGTCGGCCTTCACGACGCCCCAGTGGTCGAGGATGACGGCGTTCGTGATGACGGTATCCATCACCTCGGCCGCGCAGCGCTGCGACTGGCCCATGCCGTCGCGGATCACCTTGCCGCCGCCGAATTTCACCTCTTCGCCATAGATCGCGTAGTCATGCTCGATCTCGATGAACAGTTCCGTGTCGGCCAGGCGGATGCGGTCGCCCTTGGTGGGGCCGAACATCTCGGCGTACGCGCTGCGGGGAATGCTGGCCATCTCAATCCTTTCCCGGTGGAGTGTCTTGCAGTTCGCCCATCACTGCGCCATTGAAGCCGTAGACCTTGCGCTCGCCCGCCAGCGCCACCAGCTCCACCGTGCGCTGCTGGCCCGGCTCGAAGCGCACGGCCGTGCCGGCCGTGATATTGAGGCGCATGCCGTAGGCGCGCCAGCGCTCGAAGGTCAGCGCCGGGTTGACTTCAAAAAAGTGGAAGTGCGAACCGACCTGGATCGGCCGGTCGCCGCGGTTGGCCACCACCACGGTGGCCGTGGCGCGCCCCGCATTCAAGCTGATTTCGCCTTCTTCCAATGTGTATTCGCCTGGGGTCATGACCGGCTCCTGTAAATGTCGCTTGGTTGATTACGGTATCGGGTGGTGCACGGTCACCAGCTTGCTGCCGTCGGGGAAGGTCGCCTCCACCTGGATATCGGGGATCATCTCGGCGATGCCGTCCATGACGTCGGCGCGCGAGAGTATCTTCGTGCCGTCCGACATCAGCTGCGCCACCGACTTGCCATCGCGCGCGCCTTCCATGATGGCGGCGCTGATCAGGGCCACCGCTTCGGGATAATTCAATTTCAAGCCGCGCGCCAGGCGCCGTTCGGCCAGCAGTGCGGCCGTAAAGATGAGCAGCTTGTCTTTTTCGCGGGGAGTCAGGTCCATGTTTTTCCTTGCGCTTCTTTCCTGATTAAGTGTTCCAGATGCGGGGCACGACGGCGTCGCGCCCCAGCATGGCGGGGCGCAGCAACTGCCAGGCGGCCAGCATGATGCGGCGCGCCGCCTCGCTGTCGCCGCACAGCAGGCGCACCACTACCAGTGCTTTCATGTGCGTGGCGCCAAATGCGGCGCCGGCCGGCACGGCGATCTCGCGCACGGCGGCCAGCACGGCGGCGGATACGGGTGTGCCGACGGCGATCAGGGTGGCGCATACCGTGTGCCCCCCCAAGCCCAGCGGGCTGGCCATCAGGGCGCCGCCGGCGGCCAGCACGCCCTGCTCCCACCACAGCAGCTTGCCGCCGCGGCGGATCTGCACCTGCTGGCGGATGCTGCCCGTGTTGAACATTTCGCCCGAGGCGCTGCGCCCCAGACAGACGATGTCGCAGCCGATATAGCTGGCGTCCGCCGCCAGTTCCACCTCGTGGCGCAGGCGCACGCAAGCCTGGTCGAAGAAAATGCTCTCCTGCGGCAGCCACTCGATGGCCGCGCCCCGGCCCGCGCGCAGCATGAGGTGCTGGCCCGAGACGTGGCCGTTGGCGCGGTACCATTTGGCGGCGCCCGGCGACGTGAGCAAGGCGTGCGCGCCCTCGCCCACCGTCGCGTCGACGGCCAGCTGGTCGCCGCCCACCACGCCGCCTGGCGGATGGATGATGATGGCGTGACAGACGCCATCGCCTTCCGGATACAGGGGCTTTTGCACGCGCAAAGGGCCGCTGTGCGTGCGCTCGACGAGGCGGCTGACGCCATCATGCAGCGCAAAGCCCAGGCGCAGGTGCGCCTGCCAGGCGCCGTGCGCGCTGGTGTCGAAAGACATGACTGGATGGGTACTGTCTGGCATGCGGGGCAATCGCGTAAATAGCGATTACCTAAGCAGGATATATGCCAGCATCAGGGGATGGAAAAGTGAGAATCGTGCACCGCGCCGCAGCGGACGCACCGGCATGGTGCATCCGCTGCGGCGCGGCGCTCACGCCAGGGGCAACGTGCGCCGTTCGCGCAGCAGCGCCGTGAATGGGTCGGCCGCCAGGGGACGGCTGAAATAATAGCCCTGCATTTCGTCGCAGCCGTGTTCCGTCAGGAAGGCCACCTGCTCGCGCGTTTCCACGCCTTCGGCGATGACGCGCATGTCCAGGTTGTGCGCCAGCGAGATGACGGAACGGGCGATGGCTGCGTCGCTGCTGCTGGTGGTGACGTCGTCGACGAAGGATTTGTCGATCTTCAGCACGTCGATGGGAAAGCGTTTCAGGTAGCCCAGACTGGAATAGCCGGTGCCGAAGTCGTCGAGCGAAATGCCCACGCCGATATCCTTCAGGCGCGTCAGCGCCGCCACCGCCTTGTCCGGATCGCCCATCACCGTGCTTTCCGTGATCTCGATCCCCAGGCAGGCGGGCGCGATGCCGTACTTGCGCAAGGTCGCCTCGACGAAAGGCACCGTGCGGTCCTGTGCGAACTGTTTGCCGGACAGGTTGACGGCCACCTTGATGCTGCCCAGGCCCGCATCGTGCCAGACGCGGATTTGCGCACAGACGCTTTCCAGCACCCATTCGCCGATGGCCGTGATCGAGCCGTATTCCTCGGCCAGCGCGATGAACAGGCCGGGCGGCACCTTGCCCAGCACCGGGTTATCCCAGCGCAGCAACGCTTCCGCGCCCAGCAAGGCCCCCGTGCGCAAGCACATCTGCGGCTGGTAATGCACTGCGAATTCATCGCGGCAGATGGCACCGCGCAGTTGCTGCTGCATCGCCAGGCGGGCGCGGATGTCGCTGCCCATGCGCTCCGTGAAGAAGGCGTAATGGTCGCGCCCCATTTCCTTGGCCCGTACCAGAGCCGTGTCGGCGTGGCGCAGCACGTCGTCGAGGCTGTCGCCGTCGGCCGGGCACATGGCGATGCCGATGCTGGTGGTCAGCGCCAGGCGATCGCCATCGACGCTGAGTTCTTCGCGCAAGCCGGCCAGGATGGTTTGCGCCAGCGCCAGCGTGCGGCCCAACATCGCATCGTCCTGCAGCAGGATCTGGAACTCGTCGCCGCCCTGGCGCACCACCGTGTCGCCTTCGCGCACGCAGCCCGACAGGAAGCGCGCCACCACCTGCAGCGCCTTGTCGCCGACGGCCTGGCCATGCGAATCGTTGATGTTCTTGAAGCGGTCCAGGTCCAGGCACATCAGCACCACCTGCTGGCTGTCGCGCACGGCGTTCGCGCGCGCCTGTTCGAAGCGCTCGCGCAGCAGCACGCGGTTCGGCAAACCCGTCAGCGCGTCGTGGTAGGAAAGGAAATCGATCAGGTGCTGCTCGGCCTTGCGCTCGCTGATGTCGAGGAAAACGCCGATGTAGTTGACGACGGCGCCATCGGGCCCGTGCACAGTGGAGGCGCTGAGCAGGCAAGGATAGGTGTCGCCGCTCTTGCGCCGCGTCTGCACCTCGCCCGACCAGCAGCCGCTGCTGCGCAAGCCCTGGCGCAGGGCTTGCAGCACCGCTTCGCCCGTGTGTCCGGCGTGCAGGCGCAGGATGTCCGTGCCCACCACTTCCTGGGCCGCGTAGCCGGTGATGCGCGTAAAGGCGGGATTGGCCGTGACGATGATGCCGGCCGGATCCGTGATCAGGATGGCGTCCTGGGTCGCTTCGAAGACCTGGCCCGACAGGCGCAGCAATTCTTCATTGGCGCGGCGGATCTGCACTTCGCGCGCCAGGGTGCTGGCCACCTGTTCCAGTTCGGCCGTGCGTTCGGCCACGCGCCGCTCCAGGTTGGCGCGCTCCTGCGCCAGCTGCAGCTGCGCCCGCGCCAGGCGCACGTGCGCATCGGTGCGGGCGAGGATTTCCTCGGCCTGGAAGGGTTTGGCGATAAAGTCGACGGCGCCCAGCGCGAAGCCCCGCACCTTGTCGTCAGTATCGTACTGGGCCGACAAGAAGATCACCGGCACCTGGCGCAGGGACGGTATCTCCTTCAGGCGGCGGCAGACTTCAAAGCCGTCGAGGCCGGGCATGCGCACGTCGAGCAGGATCAGCTCCGGCGGGCGCGCCTGGGCCGTCCACAGGGCCAGTTCGCCGTTCGGCGCCTGGCGCACTGCATAGCCGGCGCCGCCCAGCAAATCGCTCAACAGCTTCAGCGAAGCCGGCGTATCTTCAACGATCAGTACTTCGCCCTTAGCATTCACTTCGGAAAAATCGCGGTGCATGTAGCAGTTCTCTCAGCTTTGGATGAGGCGCGGCGGTCGGTTGCCGCGCTGGACAAGACATTTCTTTGCGATGAACTACGTACTATCATCATAATCTTTATTGCAATTTAGCACCATCCATCGGCGGCACTTAGTCCTTCTTTTCAGTCAATCCGATGTTGTCAGCCCACACTTTTCAAGCGTGCGCCAGCGCGCCCTCATGTTCCAGCAAGTCGCACAGCTGGCGGTACTGATGCTGGTCGAGCATGGCCTGCAGCGGCGCCAGCAACGGTGCGGCCGACGGCGGCAGGGCTGCCAGCAGCAGGGCCACCCTTGCCAGGTTCAGTTCGCGCAGCGCCACCAGCAAGGCCGCGCGCTCCGCCCCGGCCAGCAGCAGCAAGTCTTGCGCGCGCAGTGCCAGCGGCGCCTCGGGCACCGGCGCCACGGGCAGCGGCACAGGCACCTGGACGGGCGCCTCGGCCGCCTGCGCGGGTATGCTGAAACGGAAGGTGGCGCCCTGCCCCGGCGTCGATTCCAGCGTCAGTTCGCCGTTCATCAGCTGCACGAATTCGCGCGAGATGGCCAGGCCCAGGCCCGTGCCATCCTTCGGTCCCGCGCTGTCGGCCTGCACGAAGGGTTCAAAAATGCGCTGCTGGTCTTCCGGAGCGATGCCGATGCCCGTGTCGCTGACGGCAAACGACAGCATCCATTGATCGCCATCGCGCCGCTCGCCGAGCACGCGCAAGGTGACCTCGCCGCCGCCGGCGAACTTGACGGCGTTCGACATCAGGTTCAGCAGCACCTGGCGCAGGCGCGTCGCGTCGAGCAGCACGGCCGACGGCAAGTCCGCGCAATCGAGGCGCAAGGCCAGCCCCTGCTGCTCGGCGCGCATGCCCAGCATGTCCATCACTTCCTGCAGCAGGGGCGCCAGCGCCACCACGGCCGTCTGCGCGTGCAGGCGCCCCGCCTCGCCCTTCGACAGCTCGAGGATTTCATTGATCAGCGTGAGCAAATGATTGCCGGAGCGGTGGATGATGGCCAGGTTGCGCTTTTCATCGTCCTGCATGTTCGGCGAGGCGGCCATCAGGCGCGAAAACCCGATCACGGAATTCAAGGGCGTGCGCAGTTCATGGCTCATGTTCGCCAGGAAGGTGCTCTTGGCGCGGTTCGCCGCCTGCGCCTGGCTGACGGCGACCGACAGGGCGCTGGTGCGCTCGGCCACCAATTCTTCCAGGTGATGGCGGTGGCGCAGCAGTTCCAGTTCGGCCTCGCGGTGCGCCGTGATGTCGTAGTTCGAGCCCACCAGGCGCATGGGCTGGCCCTGCCCATCGCGAAAGATCACGGCGTCGGCCTTGATGTAGCGGATGGCGCCATCGGGCCACAGGATGCGGTACTCGTGCGCAAAGGCGCTGCCGGCGGCCAGCGCGGCGCGGATGGCGTCCTTGGCGGCCGGCACGTCGTCCGGCACCAGCGCCGCGCGCCAGATCGCCGCCGGCGCCATGCTGCTGTGCGCATCGGCCCTGAACTGCGCGTACATCTGTTCATCCCACTGCAAGGCGTCATTGACGACGTTCCAGTCCCAGATGCCGATGCTGGCCGCTCCCGTCGCCATCTGCACGCGCTCCTCGCTGCGCTGCAAGGCGCGGTAGCGGCTGTCGAGCAGCGCCACCATGTCGCGGATGGAACGGTACAGCGTGCGCAGCTCGCCCAGGAACCACGCTTTCGGCGGCGTGCCCAACGCTTCGCCCTGCCCCGCCTTGACGCCCGCCGCATACTGGCCGATCGCCTTCAGGGGCTTGAGCATCAGACACCACATGAGCAGCCAGATGCTGGCCACCAGGATCACGTCGAGCGCCACGATCATGGCGCCGATGCCCAGCGCGCGTTGCCGCAGTTTCGCGTGCAGCAGGGCCGGCGTCGCATACACGGCCACGTTGCCGATGACTTGTCCGCCCATCGTCACGGGGCGCCGCTGCACCAGCCAGTCGGGCTCCGCGGACAACGAGGAAAAGCTGTCGATGGCCCCGCTCGCAGTGCGGCGCAGGACCAGCGCTTCCTTGCCAATGCCCGGCGTCAGGGAACTGGCCACCAGGTCGTGCTTGCCCAGCGTGCTGCGCATGATGGCCTGCATCTGCTTTTCATCGAGATTCCACAATGGCAGTTCGATGGCCACGGCCAGCTGGTCCGCACTGACGGCCAGGCTGCGATGCAGCTGCTGCCAGCGCTGCTCGCGTTCGGACTGGTAAAACAACATGGCAAACACCAGCAGCAGCGCGGTGACGACACAGGTCAGCGCCACGCTGACGGCCAGCACGATGGACACGCCGCCCAGGCGCGCGCCTTCGGATGCGTGAAAAGTCATGCGCCTTCGCCCTGCGGCTCGCTGGCCAGCTGCGCCAGCAAGGCGCACAGCGGCTGGTACTGATGCTGTTCCAGCATGGCGGCGATGTGCGCGGCCAGCTGCGGCAGGCTGGTCGCCACGCCGGCCAGCACGATGGCGCTGCGCCGCAAATCGAGGGCCTGCACGGATGCGAGCAGCGCCTGCCGCTCGGCCGCGCCCAGCTGGCCCAGCGTCTGCTGCAGGTCAAAGACGGCCGCCGGCATGCGCGACGGCGCCGCGCCGGTGCGCTGGAAACGCACGCCCAGCTGTTGCTCCAGCATGGCGAACAGGTGTTCCTGTTCGATCGGCTTGCGCAGGAAACCGTCAGCGCCGGCTGCCAGCGCTTCCTGCTTTTCTTCCTCGAAGGCGGAGGCGGTCATGATCACCAGACGCGGCTGCACCAGCGCCGGCTGCGCGCGCAGCCAGCGCGTCAGCGCCAGGCCGTCCATGTCCGGCATGCGCCAGTCGCTGAGCACGATGTCGTAGCGCTGCGTCGCCAGCATGGCTTGCGCCTGCGCGCCGCCCGCCGCCTCCCGCAGCTGGAAGCCCAGCGGCGCCAGCAAGCCGGCCAGCAGCTTGCGGCAGTTGTCGTCATCGTCGACCAGCAGCACCATGCGCCCGCGCTGGGCCGGCGGCAGGCGCGCCACGCGGCCCGGTGCCAGTGCCGCGACGGCCGGCTGCTGCAGCACGGGCGCGCGCAGCTCGAAACTGAAACGGGAACCTGTCCCCAAGGTCGATTCGACGCGCAGCTCACCGCCCATCAGGCGCACGAATTCGCGCGAAATGGTCAGCCCCAGTCCCGTGCCAGCCTGCGCCACGGCGCTGTCGGCCTGCACGAACGGTTCAAAGATGCGCTCCAGGTCTTCTTCCGCGATGCCGCTGCCCGTATCGCGCACGGCAAACGCCAGCGCCACTGGCCCATCATCTGCCGCCTGGCAGGCCAGCGACAGGGTCACGCTGCCCTGTTCGATGAACTTGAGCGCGTTCGACAGCAAATTGAGCAGCACCTGGCGCAGCTTGGCGCCATCGAGGCGCACCAGCGGCGGCACGCCGGAACGCTCGAGCCGCAGCGCGATGCCCTGGTCGCCGGAGCGCATGCGCACCATCTCGAGCACTTCGTCGAGCAAGCCGTTCAAGTCCACGGGCCCGGCTTGCAGCTGCATGCGGCCCGCCTCGATTTTCGACAATTCCAGGATATCGTTGATCAAGGTCAGCAAATGGTGGCCGGCACGGTTGATGATGGCCAGGTTATGCTTTTCTTCCTCGAACATGCTGCTCGAATCGGCCATCATCTGCGAAAAGCCGATCACGGAATTCAAGGGCGTGCGCAATTCGTGGCTCATGTTGGCCAGGAAGACGCTTTTAGCGCGGTTCGCCGATTCGGCCTCGGTGACGGCGACCGACAGGGCCGCCGTGCGCTGCTGCACCAGTTCCTCCAGGTGGTCGCGGTAGCCGAGCAGCTCCTGCTCGCTGTGCTTGCGCTCGGAAATGTCGACGATGCCGCTGCGCACCAGGCGCCGCCCTTCCATCGGCAAGCGCACCAGCCGCACTTCACAGGGAAAGATGCTGCCGTCGGCGCGCCGCACATTGCGTTCAACCAGGATGGGTTCCCCCAGCATGGCGCGGCGCAGATGCTCTTCCATCATCAGTCCCAGCGGCAGGCCATCGGGCTGCTCGCCGGTGTACAGGTCGAACGGCCCACGCGCCAGCAGCGCTTCGCGCGACATCCCCAGCATGCGCTGCGCGCTGCTGTTGGCGTCGATGAAGCGGTCCTGGTCCAGGTCATACACGACGATGGCTTCGGGCGCATGCTCGACGAGAATGCGGAAGCGCTGCTCACTTTCGCGCGCATCGCTCTCGGCGCGGCGCAGGCGGCGGCGCTGCAGCAGCAAGGCGCTCAGCAGGCTCGCCATGGCGAGAAACACGGCGCCAACCGACAGCACGGCGACGCGGTGTTCATGCCACAACTGCGGCGGGCGGTTGAAGAACAGGGTGTGCGGCGGCAGCTGGCTGAAATCCGCATCCCAGCGCTGCAGCTGTTCCCAGTCATACATGGGCACCGGGCGGATCGGCGGCAGCAAGGCGCCCGGCGCGGCAGGCGCCTTGCCATCCAACACGGCCAGCGACATCTGCGCCACCTGCTGCGCGGCCCCTTCGATGTGCAGGATGGAGCCACCCAGGATGCCCTTGCCCACGTTCGTGTTGTACATGCCGAACGCGGGCACGTTCGCCAGGCGCGCCAGTTCCCCGGCAAACTGCACGGGCGTGGCGATGGCGCCGGCCACGTCGCGGTTGACATTGCCCGCCACCAGCAGCGTATCGGCGGGCAGGTGCGCCACTGCCGCGCGCATCTGTTCCAGGGTCAGGCCATCGAGATAGCGCATGGCCACCTTGCCTTGCCACGCCTGCGCCGCCTGCTGCATGCGGCGCTTCAAGGCCAGGTCGGCCTCGCTGGCGCCGACGGCCATGACGATGGTTTTGGTCTCCGGGAACAGCGCCATGGCTTGCGCCAGGGTGCCGGGGAAATCGACATTCGCCATTTGCTGCCAGATGGATGCCGGGCTGCCCGCCGGCAAGGCCTTGCCCGAGGTGTTAATCGCCAGCACGGGCACATCGCGCGCCAGCGGCGCCAGGTCCGACAGCAAGAAGTCGAGCGCCGGCTGCTGCATGGCGATGATCAGATCGGCCTTGCGCCCCATCATCTGGGTGTATCTTAAAAGCAACAAATCACGCATCTCGTTGCGCAGCGCCGGGTCGCCCTGGGTATTCAGGTTCAGGTGCTCGACCATGATGTCTTCGCTGGCCAGGCCCGCGGCGGCCATGGCGGCCACATAGGTGCGCGTGTACGATTCCACGCCGGCGCGGCCGTAATCGTAGGCGTTGAGGAACAGCACGCGCTGCCCCTGGTGCGGCGGCGCACTGGCCGGCACGGCGGCCGGGGCCACGGCGATACAGAACGCCAGCAGCAATGCGCGGCGACAACGGCGCACCGCTGCCCTGCCCATCCCGCCGCCAGGCCGCAAGCCGCCCGGCACATCACGCATCATTCGCCATGCCCATGCTCACTCCCGCCTGTCACCATGTTTCACCATTGCGCTGACTACCCAGCCACCGACACTTACAAAAACATGATAACGTCAACTGCAGGGGCAAGTCCATTCCTTAGGGCAATCTTTTGACAATCCGCCCGCTGTTACGCCGCGGTGCCGCTGATGCCGAACAATTCCAGCTTCAGCCCTTTTATTCCAGATGGCACATAAATCGCAATCGCCTGGGCCTTGATCATGCTGTCATAAATGCTGCCCTTGTTATCGATCGACAAGTAATAGGTATTGGGCCGTACTGGCACCTCGGCAGGAACCTGCGCCATATGGCGCAACTCGGCACCCGGAAGTGCCCGGCCCAGTAACAGGTCGATATTGTCCGGAGAGGATATTTTGAACTGCAAGGCCAGGCCCTCGGACCACAGTAATTTGGATGGCAATGTCATCGCGTTCTCCATGGTGAGCGTTGGAATCATGCTGCTTTGCCAGTCTGATGTTGCCAGCTTGGAAGTCCTTGATGTTGCGCAGCAACCCTGTTCAATTATTTGCGCAAACGCAATTTGCCTTGGAACAAACGCTCGGATACTGGCCATTCCGCCGCGCAGACACAGGAAACGAGAGATGGAGGACTTGCTGCCGTATTTCGAACGCGAGCTGGTGATGCTGCGGCGGCATTGCCGTGAGTTTGCCGAACGTTATCCGAGAATCGCCGGCAAATTGCACATGTCCGGCGAGTCTTGCGAAGATCCGCACGTCGAACACTTGATCGAATCGGTGGCCATGCTGGCGGCACGCGTCTCGAAACGGCTCGATGACGACTATCCGCAATTTACCGAAGCCTTGTTCGAAGCCCTGTTCCCGCATTATCTGCGCCCCTTTCCATCGTGCAGCATCGTGCGCCAGTCCGCCCCGGCGGCTGGAGCGGGCGTATTGCATCTGCCGGCCGGCAGTGAAATGGACGCAGCGCCTGTGCGCGGCGTGCGCTGCCGCTTCAAGACGGTCTACGGCATGACGAGCGGAACATCGGTACTGGACAGCGCGGTTTTCGAGGCGATGATCAAGGCGCCGCCGGGCATACGCCTGCCAGCATCAGCGACTTCCTCGCTGCACATCGGCATCCGGCATCTCGATGCGGCACCCGCAACACTGCGCGTTTTCATCGATGGCGAAGCGTCTTTTTCCGCCGCACTGCGCGATGCCTTGTTCATGCAAACAGTCTGCGCTTTCGTGTCGATCGACGCGCTGCAATGGATGGCCTTGCCCGTCGTGCCTGTGACGCCCGTCGGCTTCGGCGACACGGATGCCTTGCTACCTTTCGGTGCGCGTTCGCAGCCGATCACTTCCTTGGGCTGTATGTGCAAATCAACAGTTTCATTGAACTGGTGGCCGAGCCGTCGTACCAGGCGTCCAGGCGTTCTTCCAGATTATTCATCTTGTCCGACTTCCTCTCGCAAATCGGCAAGCAGGTCGGCAGGCGCCGCGATGCTGGCGCTGCCTTGCGGCACGGGGAACACGGAAGCCAGTTGGCCATTGCTCGCCATGCCGGGCAGCCATTTGTTCAGAAAATCGCCGAGCGCGATGGCGTGCGGCTGGAAATCCGCCCAGTCGCCGCTGGCACACGCTTGCGCGAATGCCACTTCCGGCCAGAACGGGATGGCGACCTTGCCGCCGGATTGCGCCGTGGCCCAGCCATCGCGGTGCAAGCCCCACACTTCTTGCGTATCAGCTACCTTGCGCACAAAGTAGGCATGGCGTTCGACGGACGGCAGCCCCGCCACCTGCTTGAGCTTTTCAGGATGCATAGTTTTCTCCTATCCCTTCAAACCTGCCCTGGCATCCAGCGCGGCCAGCAAAGCATTGTCGATATCGGCGATGATGGTGTGCGCCATCTCAATCCGCTTCCCACGCGATGGCGGCCGGCCGCGCGCCGCCTGTCCTGAAAAATGCGACAAAGGCACGCTCGCATTGTCCCACCTCCACGCACCACGCTTCCGGATACTCGTCCACCTGCCCATTGGCCAGCAGATAGCTGCAGGTGCCGTCCGCCTCTTCATCTCCCAGGGCATGAAAACTCAGGTCATCCTCTCCCGACAGATACATCAGCCAGGCGTTGCCGCCATTGCGCAGCATGCACAGGGCCGGCCCCTGTTCCGCGTTCGTGGCCCTGGTCAGCCACAGCTCGCACTGGGCCAGAGTCCGCGCTTCCCGCAGCGCCTGTTCCAGCGCAGCGACGGTGTCAACGGCGCGCGCATCGCCATGCAGATTCAATTCCATCGTCATGCCGTGCTCCCACTCAAATCATTCATCGCCAGCGCCGTGCTCAGGTACAGCTTGCCGCTCAGGTCTTGCAGCAGGCTGCTCTGGCGCAGGCGGTCCATCACGGGGCCCTTCACTTCGGCCAGGTTCAGGCTGATGCCGCGCTTGCTCAGTGCGCTGTTGAGTTCGATCAAGCCCAGCAAGGCCGTGCTGTCGATCTGGTTGACGGCCGACAGCACCAGCACCAGGTGGCGCGCCGTCGGGTGTCCCCGCAATTCGTCTTCCACGCGCTCCGTGACTGCTTCGACGTTGCCGAAGAACAAGCCCGCGTCGATGCGCAGCAGCAAGACGTCGGGCAAGGTTTGCGCCTCATAGCGCTCCACGTTGCGGAAGTGCTCACTGTTCGGGATACGCCCCAGCACGGCGATGTGCGGGCGGCTGGCGCGCCAGATCAGGGTGCCCATCGACAGCAGCACGCCGATCACCACGCCCGCTTCCACGCCCAGCACCAGCACGCCGGCCGTCGTCGCCAGCAGGGCCAGCGCATCGCTGCGGTCGTAGCGCCACGACAGTTTCAAGGTGTCCCAGTCCAGCAGGCTGGCCACGGCAAAGATAATGGTGGCCGCCAGCACGGGCAACGGCAGCAGGGCCAGCCAGCCCGTCGGCGCCACCAGCGCCAGCGCCAGCAAGCCCGCCGTGATGATGCTGGCCAGGGGCGTGTTGGCGCCCGCCTGGAAATTGACGGCCGAGCGGGAAATCGAGCCCGTGACGGGGAAGCCGCCCGACAGCGCGCTGGCCACATTGGCAGCCCCCAGACCCAGCAGTTCGCGGTTCGTATGCAGTTTTTCTCCGCGTTTTTGCGCCAGGGTCTGGGCGGCGGACATGCTCATCAAAAAGATGATGAAGGCGATCAGCAGCGCCGGCGACAGCAGGGTGCGCCAATGGGCGCCGGACGTGGCCAGGTTCAGGCCCGGCAGGCCGCTGGGCACGTGGCCCGTCGTCTGCACGCCCATCGCTTCCAGGCCGCCATAGGCGACAAGCGCGATGCCGGCCAGCACCAGCGCCATCGGCGCCAGGCGCGCGCCCACGTCGGCCGCCACCTGGCTCAAGCCGCAGCGCTGCAGCAGGCGCGATGCGTAGCGCTTGGCCAGCCACAGGAACAGCAGACCGGACAATCCAAGTACCAGGCTTGGCGTGTGCCAATGGGGCCATGTGGCGCCCAGCAAGGGCGTGATCTGGCCCCATATGATCAGGATCGCGGCGCCATTGCTGAAACCGCTGATCACGGGGCGCGACAGGAAGCTGGCCATGAAGCCCAGGCGCAACACGCCGCACAGCAGCAGGACGAGGCCGCTGATGAAGGCCAACTGGGCGGCCAGGACGATATACAGGGAGGAACCGGGGTCGGCCAGCGGCGCCAGGGCGGCGGCCGTCATCAGGGAAACGATGGCCATGGGGCCCACCGATTGCGTCATGCTGCTGCCGAACAGGGCGTACAGCACGGGCGGCAGGATGCTGGCGTAGATGCCCACCACGGGCGGCAAGCCGGCCACCAGCGCGTAGGCCATGCCTTGCGGCACCATCATCATGGCCACCACGATACCGGCGGTGATGTCTCCGGCCAACAAAGGACGCCGGTATTGCCTGAGCCAGAGCAGCATGAATGATCCCGAAATCTGAAAACCGAAGCCTATCATGCGACGCGGCCGGCTGACAGGGGGGACGATCGATGTCCGGGGTGGACGATGGCGACACGCCCCGCTTGCGCCACTCTGTTAGCGAGCGCACCGTCAGGCGCGCGCGCCCCGCAGATACTGGAGTCCAGCATCCGGGAGGCCAGCATGAACGAGAACAAGGACCAGTCCGTCGGCAATTTGCAGCGCAGCATCCAGCAAGAGCAGGATAGCCGCGATGCCGCCAAAACAAGTAAACAGGACAGCAAGTCCCCCGTGCAGACAGGCAGCCGCAGCCAGCCTGTCCCTCCCCTGCCGGCCCAGCACCTGGACAAGCCGGGCATCGAAGGGCAGATGCAGTTGCAACCGCGCTTCCTGGCGCCCGACTACTGCGGCAGTGGCAAGCTGGCCGGCATGGTGGCCGTCATCACGGGCGGCGATTCGGGCATCGGCCGCGCCGTGGCCGTGCTGTACGCGCGCGAAGGCGCCGACGTGGCCATCATTTACCTGAACGAACACGCGGACGCCCACGAAACCAAGCGCTACGTGGAAGCGGAAGGCCAGAGCTGCCTGTTGATTGCCGGCGATGTGCGCGAGCAGGGCTTTTGCCAGGACGCCGTCAGCCAGGTGCTGGACAAGTTCAACCATATCGACGTGCTGGTGAATAATGCCGCCTTCCAGGAGCATGCGGAATCGCTGCTGGACCTGAGCGAGGAGCGCTTCGACCTCACCATGAAAACCAATGTCTACGGTTACTTTCACATGGCCAAGGCCGTGCTGCCCCATTTGCAGCGGGGCGCGTCCATCATCAACACGGGCTCCGTGACAGGCTTGCAAGGCTCGAAGCACTTGCTCGACTATTCCACCACCAAGGGCGCCATCCATGCGTTCACCATGGCGCTGGCCGGCAACCTGCTCGACAAGGGCATCCGCGTCAACGCCATCGCGCCCGGTCCCGTCTGGACGCCGCTCAACCCGGCCGACAAGACGCCCGAGGAAATCCAGAAATTCGGCGCGGACACGGACATGCGGCGCCCGGCACAGCCCGAGGAATTGTCGCCCGCCTACGTCTTTTTGGCCTCGCCCGCCTGTTCCAGCTACATCACGGGCATCATCCTGCCCGTCACCGGCAGCGTGGGATAAGCGATCGCGCGCGCCAGGAAGAAAATCAGGGCCAGACAGACCCAGACCGTCACCCCGCCCGCGCCGGAAGTAGGGCACGGCAGCAACATGATTGTCCTGCCCGCCCTGCTGCGGCAAAGCCTGGGCAGCAAGCGCGCAGCGACGTCCGCTTCCCGCAAGCGGCCAGGCGCAAGGCGACCTGAAGCACGCCACCCAGTCCCGGAATATCTTCAAGCAGATAAATGCATTGACTTTGGTCAAGCTTCTCGCTACGTTACGCACACAGCCTGCCATCCGGCAAGCCCTGTCATGCGTGCGAAAAAAAAATGGATGCCGAGTTAGATCAGCTTATCCTCAGCGGCGCCCCGGGCGGCGTCGTCATCACGAACGAAGACCATGCCGTCGTGCGCTGGACGGCCGGTGCGCAGCGCATTTTCGGCTATGTCAGCGATGAAGCGCTGGGGCGCACGCTGTGGGAACTGATCTCGCTGCCGGGACAGGCAGAGGCGGCCCCGCTGGTCGACGAGCAACTGACTCTGAACGGCAGCTATGACCGCGAATCGCTGCGGCGGCGCAAGGATGGTGAACTCATCTACGTCGATGTGGCATGCCAGGCCGCCCAGGCCGCGCCGGACGGCCCCCGCTACCTGATTTCCACCATGAAGGACACGACCTTGCTGAAGGCGGCGCGCGACGCCCAGTTCGTTGATGTACGCTACCGCGTGCTGTTCGAGTCGACGCCGGACAGCGTCATCATGGTCAATGCCACGGGCGCCATCGTGCTGGCCAACCAGCAGGCGCAGCGGCTGTTCGGCTATGCCGAAGGCGAATTGAGCGGCAGGCAAATCGATAGTCTGCTGCCGCAACGCCTGCGCCATGCGCACGTAGGGCACCGCTCGCGCTATTTCGACCAGCCCCGTACGCGCACCATGGGCGCCGACCTGGAGTTGCTGGGCCTGCGCAAGGACAATGTCGAGTTCCCCGTGGAAATCAGCCTGTCGCCGATCCAGACGGAGATCGGCACCTTCGTCATCAGCGCCATTCGCGACGTCAGCGACCGCCGCCGTGCTGAGCAAAAGTTCCGCGGCTTGCTCGAATCGGCGCCGGACGCCATCGTCATCGTCAATGGCGACGGCGAGATCGTGCTCGTCAACTCGCAAACGGAACGCCTGTTCGGCTATTCCCGCGCAGAGTTGCTTGGCCGCAATGTGGAAGTGCTGATCCCGGCCCGCTACGCCGCCGAGCATCCGCATCACCGCCAGGCCTTTTCTGCGGCCCCGCGCGCCCGCTCCATGGGCGCAGGCCTGGAACTGTACGGCTTGCGCCGCGATGGCACCGAGTTTCCCGTCGAAATCAGCCTGTCGCCGCTGGAAACGGACGAAGGGATGCTGGTCTCGTCGGCTATCCGCGACATCACCGAACGCAAGCACATCGAACGCACGCTCAACGAACAGAAAATCGAACTCGAGCGGGCCAGCCAGGCGAAGGACCGCTTTCTCACCAGCATGTCGCATGAACTGCGCACGCCACTGAACGCCATCCTCGGCTTTGCCCAGCTGCTGGCCAACGAAGCCCTGCCCGCGACCGTGCTGCAAAAGCGCGCCTTCGTGCAAAACATCGTCACCTCGGGCCGCCACCTGCTCACCCTGATCAATGAAATCCTCGACCTGGCGAAGATCGAGTCCGGCAGCCTGAGTCTGTCGATCGAACCGGTGGCGCTACCCGCGCTGCTCGATGAAGTGCGCGTGATGATGGAAGAACAGGCGCAGCAGCGCCAGATCCACCTGGCCTTTCCAGCCTGCGAGCCGCTGACGCTCAGGGCCGACCATACGCGCCTCAAGCAAGTGCTGCTGAACCTGCTATCGAACGCCATCAAGTACAACCGCCCGGCCGGCAAGGTGGAGCTGGAAATCTCGCGGCCCGGGGCGCAGCGCGTGCGCATCGCCATCCGCGACACGGGCAAGGGACTGGACGACGCGCAGATGGCGGAACTGTTCCAGCCGTTTAACCGCCTGGGACAGGAGGCAGGCAGCGAAGAAGGCACGGGCATAGGCCTGGTCGTCACCAAGCGCCTGGTCGAACTGATGGGCGGCAGCATGGGCGTGCACAGCTGCGTCGGCGTGGGCAGCGTGTTCTGGATCGAACTCGACACCATGGTCGCGCCGCCCGCCAACCGGCAGCCGGATAGGGAATATCTGCACGAGCCCGCCGGCGACGCTGCCGGCGACCAGGCGTTGCTGCTGTATGTGGAAGACAATCCCGCCAGCCTGCGGCTGGTGGAAGACATCGTCAGTTTCCTGCCCCATCTGCGCATGATCTCGGCCACCGATGCGCGCCAAGGTATCGCGCTGGCGCTGGAACGCCGCCCCGATGTCATCCTGATGGATATCAACCTGCCCGGCATGAATGGTAACCAGGCACAGCGCATCCTGCGCAACGATACGCGCACGGCGCACATCCCCGTCATCGCCCTGACGGCCAATGCCATGAAAGGCGACATCCGGCACGGCCTGGCTGCGGGCTTTTTCCGCTACCTGACCAAGCCCGTCGAGATTCCCCAGCTCAACGCGGCCATCGACGAAGCCCTGCAGCTGGCGCGCGCCGTCCTGCCGTGCAAGCCGGAGGAGTAAAGGCCAGCTTTTCAGCGTGCCATCGAGCTCCAGGCGAACGTCATAGTGCAAACGGCTGGCGCAATGCGTCTGGATGACCCGGCAAATGTAAGTGTTTGTAATTGGCCAGCATCGCTGTCAACGCTATTGCCGTACGGCGCGTTTTTGCCTCAGTGACAGGAGAAATGCATCTCCTGAACTCCCCCCCCCCCCACTTCTTGAGGAACTGCATCATGAAAAAACGCATTGTCAACCTGACTGCTACTCTGATCGCCGGCTTGTTCGCTACCGCAGCCTTTGCCCAAACGCCAGCCGTGCCTGCCAAGGCCGAAGCCAAACACACCAAGGAAGTGGCAAAAGCAGAAGCCAAGGAAACCAAGGCCGTCGTGAAAGCCGAGGCGAAAGAAGCAGTCGTCGCAGCCGATGCGAAAGCCGATGTCGCCAGCGCCAAGGCCGACGCCAAAGCCACCAAGGCCAAAGCCCATCACAAAGCCAATAAAGCCAAAGCAAAAGCTGCGGAAGACAAGGCTGAAGCGACCGCAGCAGCCAAGTAATCGCCACCGCACGATTGCGGCAGGCGCCAAGCAAAAAGACAGCTTCCGCTGTCTTTTTGCATTTTCATGCCTTCTTATCCAATGAACATCGCTTAAACCACACGATTGTAAGAAAGTGTAAACAAGGTCAACCGTAACCTTCCGGGCCGCGTTTTCTGCTCAGTGACACGGGAATCTTCCCGACACCAACAGACACACCAGACAAACCACCACTGAGGACTGCACCATGAAAAAAGCAATTGTTACCCTGATCGCCGGCCTGTTCGCAACTGCAGCCTTCGCCCAAACCCCTGCCGTTCCGGCAGCGCCCGCCAAGGCGGAAGCGGCCCACACCAAGACCGTCGTGAAAGCGGATGCCAAGGAAGCGCAAGCCGTCGTGAAGGCGGATGCCAAAGAAGCGAAAGCCGTCGTCGCCGCGAAAACGGACGTCGTCAGCGCGAAAACGGAAGCGGCCACCACGAAAGCCAAGGCACACCACAAGGCCAAGAAAACCAAGGCCAAGGCTGACGAAAAACTGGCGTCGGCCACCGCCGAAGCGGCTCCTGCCAAGTAATTCCGACACACCTGACTGACCACCTATACCAAGGACCTTAAAATGAAAAAAGTCATCGCCACCCTGATCGCCAGCCTGTTCGCCACCGCCGCTTTCGCCCAGACGCCAGCCGTCGCGCCAGTCGCTCCAGTGGCACCGATTCCTGTCGTCGCCCCTGTCGTCAAGGCCGAAGCGCCGGCAGCAGCCGCCAAACCAGCGGCGCACAAGAAAGCCAAGCATCACAAGGCGAAGAAAGCCGCGCCAGCCGACAAGGCAGCGCCTGCCGAACCAGCAGTACCGGCAGCGCCAGCAGCGCCAGCCAAGTAATCGCGGCGGCACAAACCAAAAAGACAGGGTTTTCCCTGTCTTTTTTTCGTCCGCTTTTTTGTTCGCTTATTGCGGCATCAGCACCGTGTCGATGACATTGATCACGCCATGCGACTGGTACACGTCATAGGTGCTGATATTGGCGCTGTTGCCGCCCTCGTTCATCACGACGATGTTGTGCATGCCGTTCATGGCGAACATCAGTTTGCCGCAAACGGATTCAACTGATTGTCGGCTTACGCGCTGCGCGCCAAGCCGACCTACGCGAGCCATAAAAAAAGGCTCTGTCCTCGGCAAATAGGGGAAATGCCGGAATCTTCCCTTGGCAGTGCTGTCTGACTCTGCATACTCACCACACAGGGAGCAGATCATGCCGCCAGCCGAATGGATCAGCTTTATCGCCCAGTTCGCGCAGTTGAACCGGCGCCAGCGGCAGGCAGGAATGGCCTTGCTGCGTGGCAACGCGCCGCACGACGCCACCGTCGCGCTGCTGGAAAGTGTGGCGCAGCCGCGCTTGGCCTGTCCCGCCTGCCACTCGCCTCACCTGCACCGGCATGGCCATGCGCACGGCCTGCAGCGCTACCGCTGCGTGCCTTGCGGGCGCACCTTCAATGCCTTGACGGGCACGCCGCTGGCACGCTTGCGCCACAAGGCGCTGTGGCTCGCGTATGCCGAGTGCCTGCTTGATTCCAGGTCGGTGCGCCAGGCCGCTCAGCAGCTGGGACTGCACCGCAACACCACGTTTCGCTGGCGCCACCGCTTTCTCAGCATAGCCAAGACGGACCGGCCGCATGGTCTGCATGGCATTGCCGAGGCCGATGAGCTATATGTGCTGGAATCGGAAAAGGGATCCCGGCAGATGACGCGTCCGGCCCGCCGCCGGGGCGGACGTGCCCGCCAACGCGGCATTTCCAATGAACAGGTCTGCATCCTGGTGGCGCGCGACCGCACAGGCCAGACCCTCGATTTCGTCACGGGCAAAGGGGCGTTGACGAAGGCACAGCTGCGCCGTTATTTGTTGCCCGTCATCGACAAGGATGTTCTGCTGGTCACGGATGGCCATGCCGCCTACCGGGCCTTCGCCAGGGAAGCGGGCATCAGCCACCAGGCCGTCAACTTGCGCGCCGGCATCCGCGTGCAGGGCGCCGCTCACGTGCAGAACGTCAACGCCTATCACAGCCGCTTGCGGCAATGGCTGCGTCCCTTTCACGGCGTGGCGACGCGCTACCTGCCGAACTACCTGGGATGGCGCTGGATACTCGACGCCAGGCGCATCCGTTCAGCAGAAACGTTATTGAAAGCAACGCTGGGAGCGTTCCCACATCTGGCGGTGACATAGCCTAAAAAAACGGCGCCGTGCAAGCGCACGACGCCGTTCCCGATATGCATCCCTTGCCGCGGGCCGGAATGCTCCAGCCCGCGGTGCCGGGAAACTAGTTGGCCGCCACTTGCGGTTCCGTCTCGCCCCAGCCGCCGCCCAGGGCGCGGATCAGCGCCACCGTGGTGACGGCGCGGTTGCCGCGCAGCTGCACGGCGTTGCGCTCGATGGCAGCCAGATTGCGCTGCGCGTCGAGCAGATCGAGGTAGCTGGAACGGCCCGCATCGTACAGCTTTTGCGCCAGGTCGGCCGAGCGGCGCGCCGAAACGACGGCTTCGTCGATCTGCTGCGTCTGGCCCGACAGGATGCGCAGGCCGGCCAGGTTGTCTTCCACCTCGGCGAAGGCCACCAGCACGCTCTGGCGATACGTCGCCACCGATTCTTCCAGCTGCGCTTCGCTGCGGCTCACGGCTGCCTTATTGCGTCCGCCGTCGATGATCGGCATCGACATCAGGGCGCCCAGCAGCCAGGAGCGGCTGCTCCACTTGAAGATGTCCGAGAAGGCATCGGACGCGCCGCCACCGGAGGCGTTCAAGGTCAATGCGGGGAACATGGCCGATTTCGCCACGCCGATGCGCGCATTCGACGCTTCCATGGTGCGCTGTGCCGAGGCGATGTCGGGACGGCGTTCCAGCAGGGACGACGGCATGCCGGCCGGGATCACGGGCAGGAAGCCGCTGTCCTGCAGCGGGTTGACGCTCGCCGTGAAACTGGCGGCCGGTTTGCCCAGCAGGACAGCCAGCGCATGCTCGCTGGTGGCGCGCTGGCGCTGCAAGCCGATGGCTTCGGCGCGCGTCGTCGACAGCTCCGTGCGGGCACGGGACAGGTCGAATTCACCGATGTCGCCCAGGTCATAGCGGCGCTGGTTCACATGCACGCTTTCTTCGCGCAGGCGCACCGTCTGGGCCAATGTCGCCAGTTCCGCGTCCGTGGCGCGCAGCTGGAAGTAGGTCTGCGCCACGTCGGCCTGCAAGGACAGCAGCACCGAGCGGTAGGTCGCTTCCACGGCCAACGCATCGCTGCGCGAGGCGCTGACGTTAGCCGCCACCCTGCCGAACAGATCGACTTCATAGCTGGCCGTCAGATTCGCCTGGTAGACGTTGGTCGCCGCCACCGGCGCGCCGTTCGGCAAGCCGAGCGACACGGCGGAAGCGCGGTTGCGCTGGCCGCCCACGTTGACGCCCACTTGCGGGATGCGGTCCGCTTCGGCGATGCCGGCAATCGCCCTCGCCTGCTTGACGCGGGCGGCGGCGACGGCCAGGTTGGCATTCGCCTGCGTGGCTTCGTTGATCAGGTTAGTCAGGGCCGGATCATTGAAGGCCAGCCACCACTCGCCGCGCGCCTGGCGCTCGGCAGGCACGCCCTGCTTCCAGCGCGTGCCATCGGCTGCCGTCTGCACGGCGGGCAGGCCTTGCACTTCCTTGAACGCGGCCGGCGTCTCGATCTGCGGCTGCTTGAACTCCGGCGCCGCGCAGGCGGCCAGCAGGACGGCGGCTGCCATGGCGGTCAGCACAGGCTTGACGCGCCAGATGATTTCCTTGGTTTTCAATATATATCTCCTTCCAGGTCCAGCGCTGGCGCGGCGACAGGCTTGGCGGCAGCGGCGGCTGGTTTTTTCTCAAAGCGCTGCGCCAGGGTGCGCAGCAGTACGTAGAACACGGGCGTCAGGAACAGGCCGAAGAAGGTCACGCCCAGCATGCCGGCGAACACCGCCACGCCCATGGCATGGCGCATTTCCGAACCGGCGCCGCTCGAGAACACCAGGGGCACCACGCCCATGATGAAGGCGATCGACGTCATCAGGATCGGACGCAGGCGCAGACGGCACGCTTCCAGCGCCGCTTGCACGACGCTGCGGCCATGCTCTTCCAGTTCGCGGGCAAATTCCACGATCAGAATCGCATTCTTCGACGCCAGCCCCACCAGCACGAACAGCGCGATCTGGGTGAACACGTTGTTGTCGCCGCCGGTCAGTTTGACGCCCAACAACGCGCAGAGGATGGACATCGGCACGATCAGGATCACGGCCAGCGGCAGGGTCCAGCTTTCGTACTGGGCGGCCAGCACCAGGAACACCAGCAGCACGCACAGCGGGAAGACATAGATCATCGTATTGCCGGACAAGATGTCCTGGTAGGTCAGCTCCGTCCACTCGTACGAAATCCCCTGCGGCAGCACTTCCTTGGCGATGCGTTCCAGCGCCGCTTGCGCCTGGCCGCTCGATACGCCAGGGGCTGCGCCGCCATTGAAATCGGCTGCGGCATACGCGTTGTAGCGCTGAACGCGGTCCGGGCCATAGCTGTCCTTGACGCGCATCAGCGACGACAAAGGAATCATCTCGCCCTTGTCGTTGCGTACCTTCAGCTGCGCGATATCCTGCGCATGCGAACGGAACGCGGCATCGGCCTGCACGCGCACCTGGTAGGTGCGGCCAAACTGGTTGAAGTCATTCACGTACAGCGAACCGAGATTGATCTGCAAGGTCTGGTAAATCGTTTGCAGCTGCACGCCCATCTGCTTGGCTTTCACGCGATCGACGTCGGCGAACAGCTGCGGCACGTTGATCTGGTAGCCCGAGAACACGCCCGCCAGTTCCGGCGTCTGGTACGCTTTCGCGGCCAGCGCCTGGGTGGCGTTGTACAGCGCGTCGTAACCGAGGTTGCCGCGGTCTTCGATCATCATCTTGAAGCCGCCGATGGTACCGAGGCCGTTGACCGGCGGCGGCGGGAAGACCATGATGAAGGCGTCCTGGATACCGCCCAGGCGCTTGTTGATTTCGGCCGCGATGGCGCCGCCCGACAATTCCTTGCTGCCGCGCTCATCGAACGGCTTCAGGGTGGCGAAGACGATACCGGCGTTCGGCGCATTGGTGAAGTCGTTGATCGACAGGCCGGGGAAGGCGATGGTCGACTCGACGCCGGGCACCGACTTGATGACGTCGGACATGCGGCGCACGACATCTTCCGTGCGGTCCAGCGAGGCGGCGTCAGGCAATTGCGCAAAGCCCACCAGGTATTGCTTGTCCTGCGCTGGCACGAAGCCGGCCGGCACGGACTTGAAGGTGAAGATGGCGGCAACGACCAGCAGCGCATACACGCCCAGCGAGGCGCTCTTGCGGCCCAACACGCCCTTCACGCCCGCTTCATAGCGGTGCGAAGCGCGGCCGAAGAAGCGGTTGAACCAGGCGAAGAAGCGGCCGAAGACCATGTCCATGCCGCGCGTCAGCGCGTCTTTCGGCGCGTCGTGCGGTTTCAACAGCGCGGCCGACAGGGCTGGCGCCAGAGTCAGCGAGCTGAAAGCGGAGATCACGGTCGAAATGGCGATGGTCAGCGCGAACTGGCGGTAGAACTCGCCCGACAGGCCGGGCACGAAGGCGATCGGCACGAATACGGCGCACAGCACCAGGGCGATGGCGACGATAGGACCGCTGACCTCTTTCATGGCCTGGATGGTGGCGTCGCGCGGCGAGAGGCCTTCCTCGATATTGCGCTCGACGTTTTCCACCACCACGATGGCGTCATCGACAACGATACCGATAGCCAGCACGAGGCCGAACAGCGACAGGGTGTTGATCGAGAAGCCAAAGCCCAGCATCACGGCAAAGGTGCCGACGATGGAGACGGGAACGGCCAGCAACGGAATGATCGAGGCGCGCCAGGTTTGCAGGAAGATGATCACCACCAGCACCACCAGGGCTATCGCTTCCAGCAGGGTATGGATCACGGCTTCGATGGACGAGCGCACGAACTGCGTCGGGTCGTACTCGATGCGGTATTCCACGCCTTGCGGGAAGTCTTTTTTCAGTTCGTCCATCTTGGAGCGCACGTCGGAAGACAGTTGCAGCGCGTTGGCGTTGGGCGCTTCGAAAATACCCATGCCGACGGCCGGATCATTGTTCAGCAGCGACCGCAGCGAATAGCTGTTGGCGCCCATTTCCACGCGCGCCACGTCTTTGAGGTGCGTCACGGCGCCGTCGGCATTGGTGCGCACGATGATGGCGCCAAATTCCTCGGGCGTCTGCAGACGGCCCTGGGTATTGACGGTCAGCTGGAAGTCCGAGTTCTTCGCTGGCGAGGCGCCGATCACGCCGGCGGCCACCTGCACGTTCTGCTCGCGGATGGCGTCGACGACGTCATTGGCCGTCATGCCGCGCGCCGCCACCTTTTGCGGATCGAGCCAGATGCGCATGGCGTAGTCGCCGGCGCCGAAGATCTGGATGTCGCCCATGCCGGGCAGGCGTGCCAGCTGGTCCTTGACGTTCAGCACCGCGTAGTTACGCAGATACATGTCGTCATAGCGCTTGTTTGGCGAGACCAGGTGCACCACCATGGTCAGATTCGGCGACGATTTCACCGTCGTCACGCCGATCTGGCGCACTTCCTCGGGCAGGCGCGGCAAGGCGCGCTGCACGCGGTTCTGCACCTGCGTCTCGGCCTGCTCGACGTTGGTGCCGATCTTGAAGGTCACGGTCAGCATCATCGAACCATCAGAGGTGTTTTGCGAGGACATGTAGAGCATGTTCTCGACGCCATTGATCTGCTCTTCGAGCGGCGCGGCGACGGTTTCGGCGATCACTTTCGGGTTGGCGCCCGGGTACTGCGCGCGCACCACCACGGATGGCGGCACGACGTCGGGATATTCGGAAATGGGCAGGCCGAAAATCGACAGCAGCCCGGCCACGAATATGACGATCGACAGCACCGCCGCGAAAATCGGCTTGTCGATGAAAAAGCGGGAAAAATTCATGTTTATTCCTTGGAAGTCGATGCTGCTTTGGCGGCGATCTTGGCTGCTTCAGGTTTCGCAGGGGCGGCAGGCGCGGTCGGGTCGAAATCCATGGCCACCATCTGCGGCGTCACGGGTGCGCCGGGGCGCACGCGCTGCAAGCCGTTGACGACGATTTTCTCGCCCGCTTTCAAGCCTTCGCGCACCACGCGCAAGCCGTCCGAGGTCGGGCCCAGCTTGACGGCGCGGTATTCAGCCTTGTTGTCTGCACCCACCACGTACACGTATTTGCGGCTTTGATCCGTGCCGACGGCGCGGTCGGAGATCAACAGCGCCGTGCTTTGCGCCTGCGGGCCGTTGCCGCCGTCGAGCAAGATGCGCGCGAACAGGCCAGGCACCAGCTGGCGCTCGGCGTTGGCGAAGGTGGCGCGCATGCGCACGCTGCCCGTGGCCGGATCGAGCTGGTTGTCGACGAATTCCAGCTTGCCTTCGTGCGGGAAGCCCGTTTCGTTGGCCAGGCCCACCTTGACGGTGACGGGCGTGCCCTTTTGCGCCGTACCGGCCACGCGCAGATACGTATCTTCATCGCCGTCGAAGCTGGCGTAGATGCGGTCCGTCGAGACCACCGACGTCAAGATGGCGGAAGCGTCGATCAGGTTGCCGACGGTGATTTCCGCCTTGCTGACACGGCCGCTGATCGGCGCCTGCACCTGCGTGTACGACAGGTTCAGCCTGGCTGCTTCATACGCGGCTTGCGCCGAGCGGGCGTTCGCATCCAGCTCTTTCAAGCCCGACGCCTTTTCATCGAATTCACGCTGGGCGATGGCTTTTTCGGCCAGCAGCTTTTCAGCGCGCGACAGTTCCAGCTTGGCCAGTTCCGCCTTGGCGCGGGCGGAAGCTGCCGTGCCTTCGGCGCGCGACACTTCAGCCTGGAAGGGGCGCGGATCGATGACGAACAGCACATCGCCCTTTTTCACTTCGCTGCCCGGCTTGAAGTTGACGGCCGTGATGAAGCCGCCGACGCGCGAGCGGATTTCCACGCGCTCGATCGCTTCCAGGCGGCCCGAAAATTCCTGCGTTTCCGTGATCTGTTTTTCAATGACGGCGGCGGCCGAGATGGGCGGGCCGCCGGCAGCTGGCGCGTCGGGCACCTTGCTGTTGGCCGAATCGCAGCCGGCCAGGCTCACGGCCACCAGTCCTGCCAGCGCGAGCGAGGCAGCCAGGGGCTTCAGCAGAGTGGAAAATTGTTGAACGTTTTTCATTTTATTTCCCTGTTTTATGAAAATTTCTAATGGTATGGGCGGCAGGAAGCAACCCAACTGAAAAAGTGAATGGTGGTGCCATGGCGCCCGACGGCGCTCGATCAAAGGTAAACAGGCCGCCAGCTGCGTGAAAGCGGACGGGGACGACGAAGCTGGCTGTGCGAACGCACAACGCAGACAGGATGGGAACTACACTGCGTAGTGTAGCAACCGAAACTCAAAAAGTAAACTGATTGGTGTAAGTTTTTTTATGGTGCCGCGAATGGCGGCGTCATGACTCGGGCTCCTGCCCCAGTCCGGCGACGAAACTGCTAATTTCGCTCAATACCTGCACCTTGCAGGCACACTCATTGCGTGCGGTTGCGTCTTGCAGCGGCGCGGCGGCCATGCGCCGCACGGTGGTCTTGATGCCGCAGGCGATCAGTTTGCTGCCGTATTGTTCAGCCTCGTCGCGCAATGGGTCGTCTTCGCTGGACAATATCAAGGCTGGCGGCAGGTTCTTCAGGCGGCTCGACTGCAATGGCGACGCATACGGATGAGTACGGTCAGCGGCATTCGGCAGATAGCCGCGGTAGGCGGCGGCGCATTGATCGGCCACTTCGGCCAGGTCAGGACAGGTCGGCAAGTGGCGCATCGAGCAGGTCGACAGGCCGGGGTCGAGCATGGGCATGATCAGCACCTGGCCCGCGAGGGGCGGTCCGCCCCGGTCGCGCGACATCATGGCGCAGACGGCGGCCAGGTTGGCGCCCGCTTCGATGCCCGACACCACCATCTGCTTGCCCGTCCAGCCCAGCTTGGACTTGTTCTTTTTTGCCCACAGCAGCACGGCATGCGCGTCTTCCACGGCGGCGGGAAATGGCCGCACCTTCGCCAGCGTGTAGTTCGCGGCCAGCACCACGTGGTCGGGGTTGCTCAGCACGAGGCAGCGCAGGAAGTCGTCCGCGTCGTCCAGGTCGCCGGCGACAAAGCCGCCGCC
Organism: Janthinobacterium sp. JF4; assembly: GCF_059617925.1. NCBI lineage: Bacteria > Pseudomonadati > Pseudomonadota > Betaproteobacteria > Burkholderiales > Oxalobacteraceae > Janthinobacterium > Janthinobacterium sp. JF4. Next base: position 37,825 of record NZ_JCAQAV010000041.1, read on the forward strand.
ATGGAAGAAGACGATCAGGCTCGATTGCCTGGCGCCCGGCACGCCGGCCGTGTAGACGCGCGCGCCGAGCGCATCTTGCGCGCCCTGCACCTCGATGTCGCGTATCTTCAGCGCCTGGCCAGGCGCCAGTTCGGCTGCGGTGTCGGCAACGCTCATTGCGCCACCACCGGCTGCACCGCAACATCGAGCACCGTGTCATTCAGGCACAACAGGGCGGCGCCGCCCACTTCATGGGTCAGGGCGCTATACCCGCTCGCTTCGCTTTGCGCCGCCAGTGAATATGCATCCGTCGATACCATCGCGGCCAGAGCGAGCGAGCTCATAGCGAGAGCGAGCATTGCAAAGATTCCATTCCGATGACCCATGATCTCTCCTGTTGTCCTTCCTGCTGCATCACATTTATGCTGCAGTACAACAACTATAGACTTGATCTACAATCTGATAAAGAGTGCAATGACGAATTGATTGTTCAGGATTCTGAATAATCACGGATAAAGTGATAGGAAATCAAGTGAACAAGCTGCAAGCCATGGAAGTGTTCATCCAAGTCGTCGATGCGGGCGGCTTTACGCGCGCGGCGGAAAACATGCAGCTGCCGAAAGCCACCGTGTCGACGCTGATCCAGTCGCTGGAAGCGAGCCTGTCGGTCAAGTTGCTCAACCGCACCACGCGCCACGTCAGCATCACCTCCGACGGCGCCGCCTATTACGAGCGCTGCGTGCGCATCCTGTCCGACGTGCGCGAGGCGGAGGAATCGCTGTCGCGCACGCGATTGAGCCCCAGCGGGCGGCTGCGCGTGGATGCGCCCACGGCCCTGGCAAGCGAACTGATCATCCCCGCCCTGCCCGATTTTTTTGCCCGCTACCCGGACATCTCGCTGGAACTGGGCTGCAGCGACCGGCCCGTCGACCTGATCGAGGAAGGCGTCGACTGCGCCGTGCGCGGCGGAGAGCTAGGCGACCTGAACCTGATCGCGCGCCGGGTCGGCGTGCTGCACTTCATGACCTGCGCCTCGCCCGGCTACCTGGCGCACCACGGCACGCCGCTGCATCCGAACGACTTGCCGCGCCACCGGGGCGTGAATTTTTTCTCCGCCAAGACAGGTAAGACCTTCGAATGGGATTTCACGCGCGCCGGCGAACGCATCCAGATAGCCATGCCCAGCCATATCGCCCTGAACGATTCGAACGCCTACACGGCGGCCGGCCTGGCGGGCCTCGGTATCGTGCAAATGACGCATTTCATGCTTGCGCCGCTGATAGAACAGGGCAAAATGGTGGAATTGCTGGGCGAATGGGAATCCGACCCGCTGCCCATCCACGTGATCTATCCGCCCAACCGCCATTTGTCCGCCAAGGTGCGCGTGTTTGTCGAATGGGTCGCCGACATGTTTACCAACCACCCGGCCACGCAGCTCAAGGGCAGAAACACCAGCCCAAGCCCGCGCGCCACCCTGACCGAGGCCCAGCCATGACCGCAGCAAGCACATCGCCACACCCGCACCGCATCGTCTTTCTCGACCGCGACAGCCTGATCGCCAGCGTCCGCCCGCCCGCCTTCGTGCACAGCTGGGAAGAGCATGCGCACACCAAGGGCAGCGAACAGACGGTGTCGCGCCTGCAAGGCGCCACGATCGCCATCACGAACAAGGTGCCGCTGCGCGCGGCCGAGCTGGCGCAGCTGCCGGACTTGAAAATGATCGCCGTGGCCGCCACCGGCACGGATATCCTCGACCTGGCCGCCTGCCGCGAACGGGGCATCGTCGTGGCGAATATCCGCGACTATGCGCGCGCCACCGTGCCCGAGCATACGCTGGCCCTGATGCTGGCCCTGCGGCGCCAGCTGGTCGCCTACCGCGCCGATGTGGAAGCGGGCCTGTGGCAGGCGTCCGACCGCTTCTGCCTGTTCGGCCACCCGATCCGCGACCTGGCCGGCAGCCGCCTGGGTTTACTCGGCTACGGCGCGCTGGGCAAGGCCGTGGCCCAGCTGGGGCGCGCCTTCGGCATGCACGTCATCGTGCACAACCGCTCGCCCATCGACGAAGAAGGCGTGACGCAAGTGACCTTCGACGAGCTGCTGGCCACGTCCGACGTGCTGAGCCTGCACCTGCCGCTGACGGACAAGACGCGCAACATCATCGGAGCGAAGGAACTGGCGCGCATGCAGGCCACCTCGCTGCTGATCAACACGGCGCGGGGCGGCCTCGTCGATGAAGCGGCGCTGGCCGAAGCGTTGACCCGTGGCGTGATCGCCGGCGCCGGCTTCGACGTGTTATCGAAGGAACCGCCGCTGCCCGACAACCCGCTTTTAAGTTTGCGCCTGCCCAACTTCATCCTCACGCCGCACACGGCGTGGGCCAGTGGCGAGGCCATGCAAAAGCTGGCCGACATATTGATCGGCAACGTGGAAGCGTTCGAACGCGGTGCGCCGACGAACGTGGTGGCATGAGCCTGTTAAACGAACTGGATGAACTGCTGTGCAGCGACGACGATGAGTACGACCGCCTCGACCTGTTTCAGGAGGCGGCTGAGCTGATCGGGCAACTGCAACCGGCCGGCGCGCCAGCACTGCTGGGACTGTGGCAGGCGCGCAGCCTGTGCTGGCAACAGCGCTTTACGCAAGCGAGCAGCAACATCGACGGCGCCGTGCTGCGCGCCCTGCTGGCAGGCTTGCTGCAAATCAAGGAGACGACCCACGGCGTGTTCGAGCTGATGACGCGCCTGCCGCCCGTGGCCGACAATTCTGCCCTCAGCAACGCCCTGCTCGACTACGCCGAGCAAACCTGGCATGCGAACCAGGAGCGGCAGCGGCAAATCCAGATCAGTTGCTGGAGCTGCGGGCTGTCGGGCCGGCTGCTGAAACGGCTGGGACTGGCATCGTGGAAGGATGCGGGCCGGTAGGAACTACAGCGCGGCCGGCCGCTCGAACGAAAACCCCGGCGCATACGCGTGATAGCCGTCGAAATCGCCCTTGCCGATGGCCGCGCCGCCGCTGCGTGCGATCGCATACGCCATGCTGAAGTGAAAGTAGAAATTCGGCAGGATGTATAAGTTCAGATATTCATCGGCCGGCAGCGCAATGTCGGCAAAACCGGCGCGGTCGCGGCAGATGCGGCCTGACGGCCCGTCAAATCGCTCTGCGGGAATGGCCTGGAGATAGCGCATGGTCTGCGCGATCTGTTCCTGCAGGCTGGAGGCAGCGCTGAAATCGGCCACTTCCAGCCCCGCCAGCGGGCAGCAGCCGCGCAGCGAGAAGCTCACGGCCGCGCGCACTTGCTGGGCGAATGGCAGCATGTCCGGGTGCAGCCGCGCCGCCAGCATGTGCGGCGCCGTGCCGGTCTTGTCGAGCATGGCGGAAAGCTGCACCAGCGAGCGGCAAAAGATGGCGACGGGGTGGATGTTCATCATTTCCTTGTGCAAGATTCAATCTGACAAGAGTGTGCCACAAGCACCCGCATCCCCCATAGCGTTAACGCCGGTGCTTGCCGAAAAACTCCCAGATGACCTCATTTGCATCGATGGCGCGCGTGGTCTTGCCGATGGGCAGGCCGATATTGAAGGCATCGGCACCGGGCCACGTGTGGCCGCCCTCCTTGACCGTGAGCAAGGCCACGCTGGCGCCGCCAGCACCGCCATCCAGCTCCAGCCAGCTCACTTGCGTGGCGTCGCCAGCGGGGCCAGGGAGCAGGCGCGGCTGCGGCGCGGCGCCGTCTATGCCGTTGTGCTTGCGCCAGTAATCGAACGTGTCCCCTGCGGATAGATAGCCGCCATCCTTGCCCCCATACAAGACCACCTTGTCGGCCGTGCCCTGTATCAGCAGCATGCCGACCTTGTCCTTGTTCTTGTGATGCTGCCGCACCGGTTCCGGCATCGGTGCGCCCACCGAGGCGACGGCGGCAAACTGTTGCGGCAGTTCGGCCGCCAGGCGCAGGGCAAAGAAGCCGCCGCGCGACAGGCCCGTGGCATACACGCGCTTGTCATCGATGCGGTAATCCTGCCTGAGTTTACTCAATATTGCCTGCGTAAAACCGACGTCATCGGGGCCTGTCAGGTAATCCATGCCAAAGCCCACGTTCCAGTCTTGCTTGATACCTTGCGGATACACAACGATGAACTGGTGCCGCTCGGCCGTCTTGTTCATCTGCGTGTACAGCATCTGTTCCGCCATGCTCATGCCGCTACCATGGAAATTGAAGACGATGGGAAAGGTTTTTTGGGGCTGGCTGTGGTAGGACGGCGGCGTATAGACGATATAGCGGCGCTTTTCATCTTTGTGGACGAGGCTGGCGACTTGCGCCAGCGCAGGGATGCAGGTGCAAGCCAGCACCAGCAGGCTGATAAGAAATTTCATGTGCTTTTCTCCGTCAAGTAAGAGCTTGCAGCTTACGGGGGCGCCGGTGAAATCGCGGTGAAATCCGGCGCCTTTATTGCGCTACCAGGATGGCGACATGGTACTCCCTCTCGCCGGGGTGGAAGACAATCTCCCAGCGCATGGCCTGGGCCAGGCGCAGCAGCAGGTTCTGGCCATGTGCGAAGCCCTGGACGCGCCGTGGCTGGCCCGCCGGCACGGTATTGCCGATGCTCAGGCAACCTTGCGCAAACGCCATGCGGATGCGGCAATCGGGACCGCCGTGGAACAGGGCATTCGCCAGGCAATTATTGATGAGCAACATGGCCAGCTGCCCGTTGCCGGTCACCTCCAGCCGCTCGGGCAAGTCCAGGGTCAGCAGGCGGGCATCCCAGCGATGTTCGTCCAGCAGGCGCAGCAGGCATTGCTCGATACAGCCGCGCAATTCGACCACTTCGCCCGGCAACTGTTCGGCCCGTGCCAGCGCGAACAGCACGTCGATGGTGGCGCGCATCTCGTCCGTGGATTGCCGCAGCTGCGCCTGCTCCTGCCCGCCCAGGGGCTGTGCATTCGCCAGCGCCAGGGTGTTGTGCATCAGGGTCAGCGGCGTGCGCAATTCATGGCTGACGTCGCGGGTAAATGCCTGTTCGCGCTGCAACACCGCCTGCAGTTCGGCAAAGGTGGTTTCCAGACGGCGTGCCAGGAAGCCGATCTCGTCAGGGCGGTCGCGCTCGCTGAAATGGACGGCGCCGCCGGGCGCCAGCTGGCGCGCTTCCTGGGCCAGGCGCTGCAAGGGCAGCACGAGGCGCCGCGCCAGCCAGTACGCGAGCAGCAAGGCCAGGGCGATCAGCGCCAGCGCCAAGCCAGCCACGACACCGCCTACTTCCCGCGCCAGGCGCGACACCACCAGCACGGGCGCCACGTCGGCCAGCAGATAGCTGCGCTGGGGCTTGCCGCCGGCAACAACGTCGAACGCCAGCACATGATAATGCTGGCCTGTCGTGGTAAACACTTCCCCGCACGGGGCAGACTGCGGCACCTGCTGGCGCACCGCTTGAGGCAACTCAAGGTAACCGCCATAAACCGTGATGAGGTCGCTGCCAGACGGCGTCAACTTGCCGTGCTGCTGCCAGCGCATGCTGACGGCCGCCGCTTCGCGTTCGAGCAGGCGCTGCACCAGCATGTCTTCCGTCACGTAGGCGATCACCAGCGCCAGACCCGTGTAGCACAGGCACAGCAGGACGGCGAAGCCGGCCAGCGCGGCGAACAGGCGTTGCCGGATCGACTTGCTCATGCAGACGCCGCAGCATCGAAGGCCAGGCGGTAGCCCAGCTGCGGTATGGTCACCAGCACGCCCGCCGCGCCAACCAGCTCCAGCTGCTTGCGCAGCGCGTAGATGTGCGATTTGAGGGCGTCGCTGTCGGGCGGCTGGCTACCCCACAGATGCTGCAGCAAGGCCGAGCGCGAGACGGCGTGCGGATGTTCGCGGCACAGCAGTAGCAAGATTTTAAAACCCGTCTGCGTCAGCGGCAGGGGTACATCGCCGATCAGGGCGCGTCCTGCGCGCGTCTGCAAGGTGAATGGCCCCACGCGCATTTCCTGGTGCACGTGCAGCTGCTGCCGGCGCGCCAGCGCTTCGCAGCGCAAGGCCACTTCGCGCAAGTCGAAGGGCTTGGTCAAATAGTCGTCGGCGCCGTCACGAAAACCGCGTGCCTTGTCTTCATACGCGTCGCGCGCCGTCAGCATCAGAATCGGCACATTGCTGGGCGCACCCGCCTTGATGGCGCGGCACACTTGCAAGCCATCCATGTCGGGCAGGTTCAGGTCCAGCAGCACCACGTCATAGCTGTTGCGCGTGGCCAATTGCACCGCCAGCGCGCCCGTGCCCGCATGGTCGGTCTGCCAGCCCAAGCCGTCGAGGAAGTCGAGCACCTGGCGCGCGATGGCCGGGTGGTCTTCCACCAGCAAGATGTTCAAGGGAAGCTTGCTCATCGCACGCCGGCAATGCGCGCGTATAGCCAGAAATTGCCGGATCTTCCCCGAATTTGCCGGTAGCAGCGCAGATAGCCTTCGCGCTCGAAAACGCAGCGTTCGAGCACGCGGATCGAACGTGCATTGCTCTCCAGCACAGTCGCCTGGATGCGCAGGAAGCCGAGCTGCTGGAAGCCCCAGCCCACGACAGCGTTCACGACGGACGTGGCCACGCCCTGCCCCCACACGGCGGGCGCCAGGTCGTAGGCGATTTCCGCCGTGCGGTGCTGCGGGGAAATGGCATTGAAGCCGATCGTGCCCACCAGCTGGCCACCATCGCGCAGCACGATGGCCAGCCGTATGGGCGCAGACGGCGCGGGCGATGCGTAGTCATCGAAATTGGCCTGCAAGTCGTCGGCGCTGCGCAAAGCCCAGCTCGTGTGCTCGACGACGGCGGGGTCGGCCAGGTAGGCATACCAGGCGGGCGCGTCGCTACGTTCCAGCTGGCGCAAGGTCACCAGCGGATGGTCTGGAGCGGGTAAATCGACAGCTTTCATTGCCTTGCACCCTCCTCAGGCTAGCGGGCAATCGGCGGCCAGCCAGGACGCGAAATCATCGGCGGCCAGCTCGAAATCGTCGCGCTGCATCGTGCCATGCCCCACCAGGTACACTGCCGTCGAGGCGCCATCGAGCGCCAGCATGACGGCGCGCCCGCCGCTGTCGTCGCCGATGGTGATATAGCCGGGACAGGCCAGCGCGGTGTCGTAGGTGGCATTGCGTTCCATCAAACTGTCCGCGCCATACAGCAGGACCTGCTCGCCGTGCATGCCTTCCTGCCCATCCTGGAGAAAACGCAGATAGTACGTCGGCAGGCTGCGGCCGAGGGCTTGCTGGAACGCGTCGATAGCTTGCCCGCTCACGCGGCGCCCTTGCGCCGCGCCTCCCACTCGCGGCGCAGCAAGCCGTACAGGGCCGAATCGCTGACGTGGCCACCGACGATCCAGCGTTCAGGCAGAAAACCTTCCTTGTTGAAACCCTGGCGCTCCAGGGTGCTGGCCGAACCGGCGTTGAGCGGGTCGACGTCCGCTTCCAGGCGGTTCAGGTCGCGCTCGATAAACGCATACTCGATCAGCGCCGACAGCGCTTCGTGCATATAACCGTTGCCCCAGTATGGACGGCCCAGCGCGTAGCCGATCTCGGCGCGGCGGTTCTGGCGGTGTTCGGAAAACAGGCTGCAGCTGCCCAGGTATTCGCCCGTCGCCTTCAGCTCGACGGCGAAACGGAAAAACTCCTCTTTCTCGAAAGCGGCGATATCCTCGGCAATCTGGCGCGCGGCACGGCCGGCATCGGTCCACGGCGGTTCGCTGAAATAGCGCATCACTTCGGGGTCGGCATGCATGGCGAATTGCGCCGCCTCATCCGATGCTTGCGGCTTGCGCAGGATCAATCGTTCAGTGGTGATGGTCTTGCTGTAGCTCATGGCGCTCCAGTATGGCGGCAAATGGACGAATGCTTATTATTCCATGCAACTATAACGATGTGGCAATTTTGTGACGATGCTTTTAATGTACCATGGCAATATTTTTCACCATATCATTGATGCAACTTCATGATCCGCTCATGCACGCAGTAAAACACGCAGCCAACACCGAAGCCAACCATGACCATCCCTAGAATCCGCATCACCATGCCGCTCGCCATCGGCGCACTGGCCGTCTGGCTGGGCCTGAGCCTGGGCGGCCGCTGGCTGGAAGCCGCCGGCTACGCCTTGCCGGGCGCCGCCGTCACCGGCCGTATCGGCCTGTCGTGGGCACTGGCCGCACTGTTCGCGCTGGCGCTGCTGCTGGCCTCAAACCGGCGCCGCGCGGCAGGCCTGTGCGCACCGCAGCCATGGAAAACGCTGTGGCTGGTCTGGCCACCCCTGCTGTATGCGCTGCTGATGCTGTTGCTGGCCTGGGCCGGCGGCTGGCCGCAGCCGCGCGTGCTGCTGATCGTCGCTTGCAATGCGGCGCTGGTGGCCATTTCGGAAGAATTGATGTTCCGCGCCATCTTGCTGCAGGGCATGTTGGACCGCTACGCCGTCTGGCCCGCCGTCCTGATGTCATCGGCGCTGTTCGGCCTGGCCCATACAGCCAACGGCCTGGCCACGGGCGACGTCAGCGGCGCCCTGTGGCAAGCCGTGGCCGCCACCCTGCAAGGCGTCGGCTATGCGGCCATCCGCCTGCGCACCCGCTCGGTATGGCCCATGGTCCTCGTGCATGGACTGTGGGATTACGCGCTGGTGACGGCCACCTTGCCGCATCCGGCCGAAGACGGCGCGTCGATCCTGCCATATATCGCCCTGCTGGCCGTGCTGCCCTTGTGCCTGTATGGCGTCTACCTGCTGCGTCCCAGCCAGAGGGCGGTCATATCTCAACTGCAACTATAAGGAATGTGCATGGCGTTTTTTTCACGCGACTACGAAGCATTCCTGCTGCTGGCCGCGCCCGGTGCAGCGCCGCTGTGGGATGCGGCGCAATGGACGCCGTTTGCCGCCAGCCTCGACGACCTCATGGCGCAAGCACGGGGCAAGGCCGGCGTGCGCAGCCATCAATACAATCCCAAGGGCAAGTCGATTTCCTTTGGCCGCCTGGGCTGGGACGACAAATCGCACGCCAGGTGGACGCACACGCCGGCAATCAAGGAGGCGCGCTTCATGAGCCTGGAAGCATGGGCGCCCACCTGGACCCTGTGCGAAAAAGACAATCAGGCGCCCGACCTGTTCCTCGCCCTGGCCAATGAATCGCTGCTGGGCCGGGCCGGCAAGCCCCTGCAGTTCAGCCAGCGCCTGGTGTGCGCCATCGCCACGGACATGGGCCCGGAAGCGGCCGCCACCTTGCAGCAATCCCTGGCGCAACTGGCTGCGCGGCAAGAGGCCGTCGTCTTCGCCCGCACGCAACGCCAGTGGGGCAGCGCCTCGCCCTACGGCGGCTACACGGACGCCATCCAGGACATGCTGATCGGCGGCCTGTTCCGGCAAGACGACCCGCATGCGCGGCCGCTCGATGCGGCCGCGTTCCGCGAAACCTGGACCTTGCTCGACATCCCCCAATCCTGAACGGACGCCCATGCCACGCCTGACCTTCGCCATCCTGCTGTGCTGGAGCGTCCATGCGGGCGCCTTCGAACTGAGCGGCACCATCCGCAGCAACGGCGCGCCGCTTCCGCCCGCCGTCACCATCATGGCCGAGCGCATGCACGGCGAGCCGCAGATACGCGGCACGGTCGAGAATGGCCGCTACCGCATCGACGTGCCGGAAGGCACCTTGCTGGCGCTGGTCCTGCGGGCGCCGCAATGGGAAGCGGAACCGAGGATTATTTACGACGCCGCCACGACGAGCGCGCCGGATATCCTGCTGTATCGCGCTGCGGTGCCGGAAGCGGCACTGGCGCAGGAGCTGCTGGCCATGGAAAAGGAAGATGTGGCCGCGCGCACGGATTGGCCGACGGCAGGGCCCGACATGCAGGCACGCCAGCGCATGCGCGAGACGGACACGAGGAACGAAGCGCGCCTGCGACAGATCATCGCCAGCAAAGGCTGGCCCACGCAAACGATGGTCGGCTACAGGGCGGCAGGCAGCGCGTGGCTGATCGCCCAGCATGGATCAAATGCTTTCCTCAAAAGCAGCCTGGCCCTGATGCGCGCGGCGGCAGCGCAAGGGGAAATCACGCCGTCCAGGCTGGCCCTGACGATCGACCGCGACCTGAGCAATGACAATCTGCCGCAACTGTATGGCAGCCAGTTCCAGACGGGCCGCGACGGCAAGAGCGTCGCCTTCCCCATCGCCGATCCACAGCACCTGGAGCAGCGCCGCGCCAGCATGGGCATGGAACCCTATGCGCAGTACCGGCAATTCTTCGAGTAAGGAACGTGCCCGCATTGACAGCGCCATCCAGCACATGGCATTGTTGCACCATGCAATCGACATACAGCCCCCTGCCCTCCATTATTGCCGCCATTCCAACGAGGGTGGCTGGGCAGAAATGAGATTGCCAAAGCCGCCTGCAAAGCGGCTTTGATATGCAACAACTGGTCAAGACGTCTCGCAGGTTTTATTGCCTACTCTTCGCGAGCGACCATGCAAGCCACTTCCAGCACCACCGCCTCCCCCACCCTGCACCTCGTGTGCGGCAAGATTGCTTCCGGAAAATCCACCCTGACCGCCCGGCTGGCCAGTGCGCCACACACCGTGCGCATCAGCGAAGACAGTTTGCTGGCGCAGCTGTACCCGGGCCAGATCGCCAGCCTGGCCGACTACGCGGCCTGCGCGGCGCGGCTGCGCGCAGCCATCGCCCCTTTGGCCCTGCAGATGCTGCAGGCGGGCGTGTCCGTCGTGCTCGATTTCCCCGCGAATACGCCCGCCAGCCGCGCCTGGATGCGCGAGCTCTTCCAGCAGGCGGGGACGCCGCACGTGCTGCACTACCTGGACGTGCCAGATGAGGAATGCAAGGCGCGCTTGCGCCAGCGCAATGCAAGCGGGCTGCACCCGTTCTCCACCAGCGACGCCGAGTTTGACGCCATCACGCGCCATTTCGTGTCGCCCCAGGCGTCGGAAGGCTTTGATATCGTGCGGGTGGAAGCTTAGAAGGTGCCCGGCAGCAAAATCTTCTTGTCCACCTGCTGCAGGTCGCGCAAGCCGCAAAACGCCATCGTCAGATCGAGTTCATTGCGGATGATGTCCAGGCATTTGGTCACGCCCGGCCCGCCCATGGCGCCCAGGCCATACAGGAAGGGGCGGCCTATGTAGACGCCTTTCGCGCCCAGCGCCACGGCCTTGATCACGTCCTGGCCCGAGCGGATGCCGCCGTCCATATGCACTTCGATCTCGCTGCCGACGGCGTCGACGATGGCCGGCAAGGCTTCGATCGACGATTGCGCGCCGTCGAGCTGGCGCCCGCCGTGGTTCGAGACGATCAGCGCGTCGGCGCCGCTTTCCACTGCCAGGCGCGCGTCTTCCGGGTCCATGATGCCCTTGATGATCAATTTTCCGCCCCAGCGCTGCTTGATCCATTCCACGTCCGCCCACGACAGGCTCAGGTCGAACTGCTGCTGCGTCCAGGCCGACAGGGACGACATGTCGGAGACGGACGTGGCGTGGCCGACGATATTGCCAAACCCGCGCCGTTTCGTGCCCAGGATGCCCGCCACCCAGCGCGGCTTGGTGGCCATGTTGATGATGTTGGGTATCGTCAGTTTCGGCGGCGCCGACAGGCCGTTGCGCAAGTCCTTGTGGCGCTGGCCCAGCACTTGTAAATCCAGCGTCAGCACCAGCGCGCTGCATTTGGCCGCCTTGGCGCGGTCGATCAGGCGGTTGATGAATTCGCGGTCCTTCATCACGTACAGCTGGAACCAGAACGGTTTCGTCGTGTTCGCCGCCACGTCCTCGATCGAGCAAATGCTCATGGTCGACAGGGTGAACGGCACGCCAAATTTTTCAGCGGCCTGGGCCGCGAGGATTTCGCCATCCGCATGCTGCATGCCCGTCAAACCCGTAGGCGACAGGGCCACCGGCATGGAAACCACCTGTCCGACCATGGTCGAGGCCAGGCTGCGGTCTTCCAGGTTGACGGCCACGCGCTGGCGGAATTTGATCTTCGCGAAATCGCTGTTGTTGGCGCGGTACGTCGATTCCGTCCAGGAGCCGGAATCGGCGTAGTCGTAAAACATGCGCGGCACCCGTTTCTGGGCCAGCACGCGCAAGTCTTCGATGCAGGTGATGATACTCATGCGTTTCCTCGGTCGATGGCAAGTCGAACCATGATCGTGCATTTGCCTGCAATTGTCTATCCGGCAGGCAAGACTGACGGGCAGACCGTGGCTTACCAGTCGCGCGCGCCGAGGATCTGCTCGCCCAGCGCGGTCAATCGGGCCTGCGGATAGCGCAGCGCTTCCTTTTCCTCGGGGTCGCCAGGGAAAGCGTAGCCTTGCGGCGCGCTGCGCTCGCGCCAGCTTTGCACGCGCCAGTCGCGCAGAGATTGATTGTCTTCCTGCGCTGGCGTGAAGGAAATGTATTGCGCCAGGCGCACCTGGTCAGTGGACGTGTTCGGGCGGATGCCATGCGCCAGCAGGCTGTTGAAGATCAACAACTCCCCTTGCTTCATGGCGATGAATTCCATCGGATACGGCACCGTCGCCAGGTCCGGCTGCCACGGGTTGCGGTCCTTCGGCGCTTGTGCGCGCCACGCCAGCAAGTTGTTGAACAGCTCTGGATAGCATTGAAAACCGCCGCTCTCGGGCGAGGTGTCGGACAGGGCCAGCACGCCTTGCACGTTGACGGGCAGCGGGTCGAGCGTAGTGTCGGCATCCCAATGGATGAAGCCGCCAAACTTGCGCTTGCCATGGTTCGGCGTGTTCAGATTGGCGCGGTCGATGGTCACCCACAGATCCTGACGGTCCCAGATGTCGACGAAGGCGTCGTAGACGCGCGGGGTCTGGCGGTTATCCCACAGGGTCTGGTTGTGATAGGCCTCGACCATGCCGGAACCGTTGAGCTCTTTCATCGCATGGTCGCGCAACTGGTCCCGGTTCCAGGTGGCGGCATCATGCTGGTCGAGTCCCTGGAACTCCCACAGAAAATCGCTGGTGCGGCGCACCTGCTCGGACGACACGGCATCCTTGACGATGACGTAACCATAGGTTTGCCAGTGCAAAAAGTCGCTGTCGGACAGCACGCGCAGCGGCAGCTGTTTTTGTATGTCGCGCAACTGGGTCTGTTCCGTGTAGGCCACGGACGGGTTGCCGGGACGGTCTTCGCCGTATTGGTATGGGTTCTGCATCGCTGTCTCCTGTGTTGGTGTGGGCAGATTGTGCGATGGAAGATCAGGCGAAAATGCGTGCGGAACGACCAGTACTGATACTATCCTGACTATTCATCCCTAAAAAACGTCACAATGACGCCTTTATTCGAACAAGTCACGATCCCGGCAGGCCACTCCTGGGGCTTGCTGTGGCGCGAACTCGATGCCATTCCCTTCATCTGGCATTACCACCCGCAGTTCGAGCTGACCTTGACGGTCAATGCGCGGGGGCAGCGCTACATCGGCGACCACCTGGGCGACTTCGAGCCGGGCGACCTGGTGCTGCTGGGGCCGAATTTGCCGCACACCTGGTCGGCCAGCGAGCGCATCGACAGCACGCAACCGATGCTGGCCGTCGTCGTGTGGTTTTCCCTCGAATGGGTGGAGCAGCTGGCGGCCTGTTTTCCGGAGTTGCACGGCGTGCGGCAACTGGCGCGCCGCGCCGGCCCTGCCCTGCATTTTTCGCCGGCAGCGAGCGCGCGCAGCGCATCCAGACTGCTGCAGTTGAATGCGCTACCCGTGCCGCAGCGCCTGCCGCTGCTGCTCGACGTGTTGCTGGACCTGGCGGGCGATGGCAGTGCGCAGCCGCTGGCCTCGGAAGCGCTGGCGCCGATACGTGCCGATGGGCAGCAGAAGCGCATGGAAATCGTGTTTGACTTCATGCACGCGCATTTCCGGGAAGAGATTGCACTGGAAACGCTGGCGCAGCGGGCGGCCCTGTCGCTGGGCGCCTTTCACCGCTGTTTCAAGCGCCACGCGCATTGCACGCCGGGCGAGTATCTGGCGCGGCTGCGTATCGGCCGCGCCTGCCAACAGCTGATCGAAAGCAATCTGGCCATCGCCGTCATCGCGCAAGAGGCGGGCTACCGCAACCTGGCGCATTTCAACCGCCAGTTCCGCGCCGCCAGGCACGTCACGCCGCGCGCGTTTCGCCTGCAATACCGGCGCGGCGCCAGCGGCGCCGCGTAAATCCATTCGGAAACGAAAAAGGGGATCAGATTTTACAATCTGACCCCCGATATTCTGGTGCGGCTGGCAGGAATTGAACCCACGACCCCTTGGTTCGTAGCCAAG